>CABVDD010000019.1 GCA_902497095.1 uncultured Faecalicoccus sp. | reverse complement strand
TTCAAAGGGAATTGAAAAGATGGCTGAATTGCGTTACTATTTACTAGGTATTTAGACACAAACAATTATACCAAAAAGGCCGGAGTATTTGACTTAAACCATCAAATATTCCGGTCCTTTTTTTGTATTTGAGAACTGCTTCAACCTATTTACTCGTTACAGCCCCTTTATATTGTATATCTACTTGTTCTATGTTTAACAAGAGAATGAAAATCTATTTTCTTGGCTTACCCGTTGTCTTTCGAATGATTAATTCTGGTTCATATTCCAGGCGCAAAATATAAGGATGTGCTTTTTGATCACCATTTTTTAAATGTTTCTTATAAATGATATCTACTGCTTCTTTACCTTTTAAAAACGTTGCATGCTCAATAGTAGTTAATGAAATATCAGGAAATGAAGACATTAAAATATTATCAAATCCGGCCACGGAAAAATCTTTTGGAACTTTATAACCTTCGCTTTTTAAAGCTGATAATACGCCTAAAGCCGTCATATCATTATTTGCCAAAAAAGCTGTTGAATCAGTTCCTTCTTCTAAAGCTTCCATGGTCAATTCAAAGCCAACTTGATATTCAATGTTTTCTGTTTGAATACTTTCATATTGGGCCAAGGACATAGTCTTTAACTGGATGTTTTGAATATCTTTGTCATGTTCTTCAAAAGCATTTATTAAACCTTCATAACGGTGGATACGAGAAATTTCTTTGCCCATAACAGGAGCTGATATAAAAGTAATTTTTTCATGTCCCAAATTAAGAAGATATTCACCCATCAAGTGACCGGCTTTAAGTCCATTTAATTCAACGGAATCAAAGCGGCTGCCTTGTGGCTTGTCACCAATAGATACAACTGGCATTCTTTTGTAAAGGGCATTGGCTTTAGAAATTTTTGCAGGCGGATAAAGATAAATGATTCCCGCGAGATCTAAATTTGATAATAGATCATAATAAAAATCTTCTTGTTGTGCATTACGCATGGTTGTGATCGTAAAGACTGAATAGTTATGTTTTTTAGCTTCATATACAATAGAGTGAATCAAAGTCGCATAATAGCTATTTGATAAATGAGGTGCTATTACCACAATTGTTTGATGAAGATCTTTTTGAGAAGATTTAGGCTTGTGAATTTGATTCTTATAACCTAACTCTTTAGCTGCTTGAAAAACAATATCTTGTGTTTCTTTGGAAAAGGAAACATTCTCTTTATGAGATAAAACCATTGATATTGTAGATTGTGAAAGTCCTGTATATTCGGCAATATCACGAGTTGTTATTTTTTTACGTTTTCCCATAAATTTCTCCTTAAAATTTTGATTTATTTTGAATAATAAATATTAACTAATCAAACCATATTTGATTAATAATATTATAATTATGATTAATAACAAACACAAGAAAATAAGATAAAAACTAGAGTTTTATAAACATGAGAACAAATTGTAAAAACGATTAAATTAATCAGATTTTTTGATTAATAAAAAATGCTAAAAAATCCTATATGTAAAGCAATTTTGAAGTTTGACAGTCTAATTTTAGTGAGTTAAATTTAGGGTGTATAAACATTATATATAAATGGAGGGGTACTACTATGTACGATGTAATCATAATTGGAGCTGGTGTCAGCGGTAGCGCGATTGCCCGTGAATGTTCGCGATATCCGATGAAAATCGTAGTATTAGAAAAAGATGAAGATGTTTCTTGTGGAACATCCAAAGCAAACAGTGCAATTATCCATGCAGGCTATGATGCCAAAGAGGGAACTTTGATGGCAAAGCTTAATGTAGAAGGTAATTATATGATGGATGAACTTGCAAAAGATCTAGACATTCCCTTTAAACGAATTGGATCTCTTGTAGTTTGTACTGATGAAAAAGATCGTGATAAATTAACAACGCTATATAATCGTGGCATTACAAATGGTGTTCCAGGGCTTCGTATTGTTGAACGTGATGAGTTAAAGGAAATGGAGCCTAATATATCTGATGAAGCTGTAGCAGCTTTATATGCGCCTAGCGCAGGTATTGTATGTCCATTTGAACTTAATTTGGCAATGGCTGAAAATGCAGCAGAAAATGATGTTGAATTCTATTTTGATGCACCTGTAGAAGCTATTAAAAAAGAAAGCGATCATTATGAGATCCAAACACCAAAAGGAACATTTCATTCAAAATATGTAGTAAATGCAGCTGGTGTTTATGCAGATGTGATCCACAACATGGTTAGTGAAGATAAAATGGAAATTATTCCACGTAAAGGAGAATACTATCTATTAGACAAAAGTGCAGGACACCATGTATCTCATACAATCTTTCAATTACCAACTAAAATGGGAAAAGGTGTATTAGTAACACCCACAATTCATGGAAATATGTTAGTAGGCCCCACCAGTATGGATATTGAAAACAAAGAAGGTGTCAACACAACGCGCAAAGGTTTAGATGAAGTTGCGGCAAAATCATCGATTGCTATAAAAGCTCTGCCAATACGTGATGTTATCACATCATTTGCAGGCCTTCGAGCACATCATCCTGATCATGAATTTATCATTGAAGAAGTTAAAGATGCGAAAAAGTTTATTGATGTTGCCGGTATTGAATCTCCTGGTTTATCTTCCTGTCCGGCAATTGGAACTATGGTCGCAACAATGATTAAAAATCAAATGAACTTACAAGAAAAACCAAATTTTAAAAAGACACGTAAAGGATTGATCAAACCTTCTCAAATGAGCATGGAAGAAAGAAATGAACTCATTAAAAAAGATCCTCGTTACGGAACAATTATTTGTCGCTGCGAAATGATAACAGAAGGGGAAATCGTAGAAGCATTACACCGTATCATTCCAGCACGATCATTAGATGGTATAAAACGTAGAACAAGAGCTGGAATGGGAAGATGTCAGGCTGGCTTTTGCAGCCCGCGTGTAATGGAAATCATCTCTCATGAAGTAGAAGATATAAATATGTATAACGTCAGTAAATCAGGTGGACATTCCAACTTTATCGTAGGCAAGGATAAGGAAGATTTGTAGGAGGCATTGCAATGAAAAATGTAAATATAGTCATTATTGGCGGAGGACCCGCAGGACTTGCAGCAGCTTTAAGCGCTAAAGAAGCTGGTGAATCAGATATTTTAATTCTAGAACGAGATACAAAACTGGGAGGTATTCTAAATCAATGCATCCACAATGGTTTTGGGCTTCATACTTTTAAAGAAGAATTAACTGGTCCTGAATACGCTAGCCGATTTATTGAAAAAGTAAAAGAAGAAAAGATTCCTTATAAATTAAATACAATGGTCATGGATATATCTTCAAACAAAGTAGTTACTGCCATGAACGCAAAAGAAGGAATGTTTCAAATTCAGGCAAAAGCCATCATATTGGCAATGGGATGTCGTGAAAGACCAAGAGGTGCACTAAATATTCCAGGATATCGTCCTGCTGGTATTTACAGTGCTGGAACTGCTCAAAAATTAGTCAATATTGATGGATTAATGCCAGGTAAGGAAGTAGTGATATTAGGTTCTGGAGATATTGGTTTGATCATGGCGCGAAGAATGACTTTAGAAGGTGCTAAAGTTAAAGTTGTTGCTGAATTAATGCCATATTCAGGAGGTTTAAAAAGAAATATCGTTCAATGTCTAGATGATTTTGGTATTCCTTTGAAACTCAGTCATACAGTTGTTGATATCGAAGGAAAAGAGCGTGTTGAAGCTGTTACAATTGCTGAAGTAAAAGATGGAAAGCCAGTACCAGGAACCGAAGAAAGATATACATGTGATACTTTATTATTATCTTGTGGCTTAATTCCTGAAAATGAACTTTCGAATCAAGCAGGAATTGAAATTAGCCCAATTACAAAAGGTCCAAAAGTAAATGAATCCTTAGAAACAAACATAGATGGTATCTTTGCCTGTGGAAACGTATTACATGTACATGACTTGGTAGATTTTGTATCACAAGAGGCAAAACAAGCTGGCAAAAATGCAGTAAAATATATTAACAACCAGGAAGTAAAAAACACTAAAATCATCCCAATTCAAACAGAAAATGGTGTACGTTATAGTGTACCTTTTGTAGTAAGACCTGAAGACATGGACGACTTACTAACCATACGTTTTCGTGTAGGTGGTGTTTATAAAGATCATTTTATTAGTGTTTATCTAGATAATGAAAGAATTCTTCATAAGCCTAATAAAATATTGGCACCTGGAGAAATGGAACAAGTTATTTTAACTAAGAAAAAACTTATGGAATTAAATCCATCTACGATTCGTATTACACTGGAGGATAAATAATATGGAAACTAGAGAATTAACATGTATTGGATGTCCTATGGGCTGTGCATTGACAGTAGAAATGAAGGACGGAAGTGTTATTTCTGTCTCTGGTAACACTTGCCAACAAGGCGATTTTTATGCTCGCAAAGAAGTCACAAATCCAACTCGAATTGTAACCAGTATTATTCCTGTTATAGGATCAAAAGAAGAATCAATGATATCTGTTAAAACAGCTCATGATATTCCAAAAGACAAGATTTTTGAGTGTATGAAAGATCTTAAAACCGTATGTGTTAAAGCTCCAATTCATATTGGTGATGTAGTTTTAAAAAATGTTGCCGATACTGGAGTTGATGTTATTGCGACAAAAGAAGCTTTATAGAAAAACTTATAAATCATTTAATAAGCGATTGAATATGATCGCTTATTTTTTATATTATTAACAATAATGGGATATATTTAAGTATGTTAAATAACAGGATGTATTGTAGTTATTAAGTAATTATTTAATACAATAAGTTCTAATAAAATAATACAAAAAAAATTTAATGTCTCACAGAAAATCGTAACCGTTTTAAAAGATGATCAAGCCAATATAGAAAAAAGTTTTTATATTCTTTATTTCAGGATTTAACGACTCTATGAGATTAATCGAAAAAGATGATTTCGACCAATTATACGTTTGATTTAACTCAGACAATCACATAATAACGTATATAAAATAAAATTATGAATTTTAAATACATTTAAACTATAAATGGTTCCAATTATTATGTAAATAAAATCGCATAATAAAGATTATGTAAAATTTAAAATGACATAACATGCAGAAAAATGGAAAAACTTGTCCAAAATTTGATTGCACATTGACTAAATCAAAATTTCTATTTTTTACATAATATACATTCTGCGAACTAAAATATGTAAAATCGCATATTTTAAAAGTTTTATGCTTTATTTCCTACACTCAAATAAACTTTGTAAAAAGAATTGATTTTTAATAACTGATAATATTATAGTAATAACGCGTTACTTAATATTAAAAATAAAATAAATTATTAGGGTTAGGAGTTTTGCTATGATTAAAAGAAATATAAAATTTTTTATATTAGTTCTCTGTCTTTGCTTAGGACTCAATTTATACGGTTGTTCGATAAACGATACAAATACAGAAGATTATTCCATATTAGATAATTGGGCATACTTAGAAGATGATTCTCCTGTCACTAAAGCGGATATATTCTTTATATGCCCTTCTGTTTATAGCGTCAATGAGAATTCGTACAATATGTCCTTAGAAGATTCTGAAACTAAAAATAGTTTTGTTGGAGCCATAAACATGGAAAAAGGAATTTATGATGATGAAGAAACTCGTTTTTTTGCTCCCTACTATAAACAAATCGGATTAAATGTTTATGAAATGTCACCGCAGCAAAGAGAGCCTTATTTAAAAATCGCATATGATGATATTAAAGAAGCTTTTTTCTATTATTTAAATCATTATAATAATGATAATCCTATTATATTAGCTGGTTTTTCTCAAGGTGCTGATATGTGTCTTAGACTTTTAAAGGATGTTTTCGATGACAAATCATTACTAGATCTTTTAGTAGCTTGTTATGCTATCGGATGGCAAATTACTGATGAAGATCTGGAAAACTATCCGCAATTGAAAATGGCACAAAATGAAACGGATACTGGAGTTATCATATCTTTTAACAGTGAAGCTGATTTCATCAATGATTCTTTGATGATCCCTAAAGGGACAAAAACTAATTCTATCAATCCATTAAACTGGAAAACAGATAATACACCTGCTGATAAATCGCTTAATAAAGGCGCTTGTTTTACAGATTACAGTGGCAACATCATTCAAGAAATTCCTGAATTAACAGGTGCTTATATCGATGAAACAAGAGGTGCTTTAAAAGTTACAGATGTATCACCTGATGACTACCCTGCTGGACTTTCAATATTTACTGATGGTATTTATCATTTATATGATTATCAATTCTTTTATAGAAATTTACAGGATAATGTTAAAAAGCGCCTTAATGCTTATTTGTATTAATTTTTTTGTTTATACTTTTATATACGAACACAATAAAAAGCCCATTTTGGGCTTTTTATTGTGTTTCTCGATTATAATCGTCTTCAATTCGTACTACATCATCTAAGTGTGGTGTACTGACTTCAATAATTGTAGTATCTTCTAAAGCTGTATTTCTATGTCTAAAAGTAGGTGGGTTACTGATAATATCTCCCGGTCCATAGACATGTGTGCATAATTTTTTATTTTCGTCATCTTCAAGAACTTCTAATTTACCTTTTAAAATATAGATATGTTCTTCTTTTTGATTATGATATTGAAAGGAACATCTTTTTCCTTTCTTGAAGAATATTTCTTTTAAAGCATAATTATCCGTAACCGCAAGCCATTTTTCATAACCCCATGGTTTTTCTACGTACTTAACTAAATCTTGTTTCATCGTTAGTTGTTACTCCATATTGGCATGTCGCCCAAACATTGTATCTGAGTCCATGTGATTCTTTTCCATTAACATCATAATTGCTATATCCATAAACAAACCTTCCGATTGTTCAAATAAAGACCCCATCGGTTGAATAGAGTGGATTTCTCCTTCTTTGGCACTTTTTGGACTTGGAGCACTGATTTCTATGACAACATCTGCCATTTTTCCAATAGTTGATTCTGGATTGATCGTGATCAACGCTAATTTAGCACCTACTTCTTTGGCTTTATTCGCATGATTTACCAGACTTTTTGTCTCTCCAGAACCAGAACAGATGACTAAAATACCATCTTCTTTAATATTTGGTGTACAAGTTTCTCCAACTACATAAGATTTTTTACCCATGTGCATTAAACGCATGGCAAATCCTTTAATTTGAAATCCACTTCTTCCAGCTCCTGCACAAAAAATCTCATCAGCCTGATCTACTATATTGACAAATTCTTCTGCCTTTTTGGGATCAATGCTTAATAAAGTATGTTGTAGTTCATCTAGAACTGTTTTTGCATAATCAATTGAATTCATTATCTTAAGTATCCTTTCATATCTTTTGCCATCTTAGCTCTGTCTTTTGCGTTACATATAGCTCCGCCAACAACAATGATTTCTGCTCCTTCATCTACAATAGCTTCTATAGTTTCTAGTTTTACTCCCCCAGCTACGGCACTCTTCGCATTTTTGATAACTTTATTTACAATTTTTAACTCTTCTAATGGATCTTGACCTGTTTGTTGCACATCAAAAGCAGTATGAACGCAAATATAATCGACTCCCATTTGATCAATTTCCTGTGTTCTTTTTGCCAAATCCTGTACATTGATCATATCTACCATAACTTTTCCATGATGCTTATTAGCAGAGTGAACAACACCACGAATGGTTTCATCATGACTAACACCTAAAACAGTTACAATTGATGCACCGGCTTCAAAACATTTATCGGCTTCATATTCACCGGCATCCATGATTTTCGCATCTGCCAAAACTTCAATATCCGGAAATCTATTATGAATTTCTTTTACCGGAACCATTCCCTCCTCTATTATAAATGGCGTTCCCACTTCTGCAATTTCTACACTTCCGCTAGTTTGTTCTAATAATTGAATACATTCATCTAGATTCAATGTATCTAACGCAACTTGTAATTTCATCTTAATCATCTCCTCGCATAAAGGGTACATCATCTTAGATATTCTCTCAAGAAAATAATTGGTTTTCTAAAAAATAAAGGATAAAAAACATGGTTTTATAGTATAATTTATTGGAAATCCAACAAAAAGGAGGAGTTATGTCAAAAAATAATGATAGAAGAAGAAATGATATTCTAAAAAAATTAGATCAAAATTCTCCTTTAAGAATTCGAGAACTTGCAGATATGTTTCAAGTTAGTACAGAAACGATACGAAAGGATTTATTTGTATTAGAACAACGTGGCCAAGTCAATAAAACACACGGATATGTACATAGAAAAGATGGATATGACGAATTGCCAATAGAAGTAAAGGTAGAAGAAAATACCGAACTAAAAGATCAAATTGCCAGACGTGCTATTGATTTTGTATCGGATTATTCGATTGTGTATTTGGATCCAGGAAGTACTACACTTTCTATGGTTCGTTATTTTAGTTTAAAAAAGGGATGTACCATTGTTACGTCTTCTATTCGTATAGCGCAGAGTCTGCTTTCATACAAACATGAAATACTTTTGATTGGCGGACTAATACAGAAAAAAGGCACTACTACATCAGGTGCTTTTGCCTTAGATAATTTGAAGCATGTAAAAATTGATATTGCGTTTATGGGAACAGATGGTTTTAAAAATTGTCATGGACCGACAACTTTTTCTTTTCAAGAACTATCTGTAAAACAGAAAGTAATGGAGCAATCCAAACAAAAAATCTTATTATGTGATAAATCAAAATTTAATAATACTGGCACATATCCATTTGCACGTTTTAGCGATTATGATAAAATCATTACCAATTCAATTGATGCGAAAGAAAAAGCAATGATCAATTCCGCAAAAGAAATTGTCATTGCTTAAAATTACAAGTTATATCAAGAGTCCTAAGATCATAGATCCAATCACTAAAAAACAAAATAAAAGAATGAAAATACGTTTTACTAACATAATTATTTTTTATTACAGAGATTTTTTAATGTCTGACTCGGTTTAAATTTTGGCAACTTAGTAGCGCCAATTTTCATTCTTTCTTTTGTGATTGGATTAATTCCCATTCTTTCTTTACGATTAAATATTACAAATTTTCCAAAGCCAGAAATATCAACTTCTCCATCACTAGCAAGTGCCATAGACATCTCTTGAAAAATTCTCTCTACCGCATGTCCGGCATCTTTTCTGGAGATTTTTAATTCTTGATAAATGACTTCGGCCAAAGCTTCTTTATTTACATACTTTGCCATGTTAAAACTCCCTTTTAAGTTCTCGCAACATTAAATCATTAGCACATGTCTTCGGCTCTTTTCCTTCATATAAAATTTGATATACTTCTTCGCAAATTGGCATATCTATGTCATGCTCAATTGATACATTATGTACAATTTTAGCTGTACGAACACCTTCAACTGTTTTCTTATTATTTTTTAAAAAGTTTTCTACTGTATTTTCTTTGCCGATTTGATAACCTGCTGAAAAATTTCGCGAATGAACGCTAGTACAAGTTACAATCAAATCACCGATACCAGTAAGTCCCATAAACGTTTGCTGCTGTCCACCAAAAGCCATTCCATAACGAATCATTTCTTGTAAGCCGCGTGTAATCAAAGCCGCTCTAGTATTATCCTGATATCCAAGACCGGATAAAATACCAGATGCAATTGCCATAACGTTTTTAATCGCAACACCTAATTCACTTCCAACTTCATCACTTCCTGTATAAATTCGAAGATAATGATTTGAAAATAATTGTTGGATAGTAATGGCATCTTCTTCTTTTAAACTGACTGCATCAATCGTTGTCAATAAACGAATGATTACTTCTTCTGCATGACTTGGGCCAATCAAAGAAACGACACTGCTTAAATGCTCAGAAAAGATACAACGACGTATAACTTGCGACATTCTTTCATTTGTTTCTGGATGGAACCCTTTTGATACATTCACCACGATCACTTTCTTAGTCAATAAAGGATCGATCTGAAGACAAATAGATTCAATCGCAATAGTTGGAACAGCCAATAAAACAACATCGGCATCTTTGACAACATTTATGTCCATTGTTGCTTTTAAAGAAGGATTGATGGCTACATCATCAAAATATTTTGAATTTTTATGATGTATATTAATATCATCTACTTCTGATTTTTCTATTCCATATAATATAACATCTTGTTGATTGTCTACTAAAACTTGGGCAAGTGCTGTTCCCCAACTTCCACTTCCAATTACTACTGTTTTCAAATAAAACACCTCAACTTTTCTTTCGAGCTACGATATGAATAGGCGTTCCTTCAAAACCGAAAGCCTCACGAATTTTGTTTTCTATGTAACGTTTATAGCTAAAATGCAATAATTCCGGATCATTTACAAATAAGACAAAAGTCGGTGGTTCCACGCTAACCTGAGAAGAATAATAAATTTTTAATTGTTTTCCGTTATGTGGTTTTGCCGGGTTCATCATTTGTGCATCTAAAATCACATCATTTAATACGTTAGTTTGAATACGTAAGCTGCAATTCTCATGAACTTGATTGATCAAAGGCAACAATTGATTGACTTTTTGATGCGTCAAAGCTGAAACAAATGCAATTGGCGCATAGTCTAAATACACAAATTGGACACGTATTTCTTTTTCAATTTTTGCCATAGTCTTTTCATCTTTTTCGACAGTATCCCATTTGTTATAAACAATGATTACACCTTTACCGGCCTCATGCGCCAATCCGGCCACATGTTTATCTTGTTCACGAATACCTAAGGAACCATCGATCAAAAATAAGACAACATTGCTTCGATCGATTGCACTTAATGCACGCAAAATAGAATACTTTTCAATATTCTCATAAATCTTGCCTTTTTTTCGTATACCAGCTGTATCTATGATCATATATTCCTGTCCATCATAAGTAAACGGAGTATCTATCGCATCACGAGTTGTTCCTTCTACATTACTTACAATAACACGATCTTCTTTTAAAATAGCATTTACCAAAGAACTTTTTCCTACATTGGGACGACCAATAACACAAAAAGAAGTCATTCCTTCATAAGGCATTAATTTCTTTTCTGGCATAACTCTGGTAATTTCATCTAAAACATCACCCAATCCAATTCCATGTGCACTACTTACACAAAAGGGGTCTTGTAAGCCCAATGCATAAAATTCATATGCATCTAAACGTAGTTTTTCATTATCTACTTTGTTAACGACAAGAACAATTGGTTTATTGGCTTTTTGTAGTTTTTTGGCAATAACCATATCATCCGTCATTACCCCTTCTTTACAAGAAACAAGAAAAACAATTACATCAGCTTCTTCAATAGCAATATCGACTTGCATATTGATTTCTTGGGCAAATGGCTGATCTTCAATCTGTATACCACCTGTATCAATAACACGATATGTTTTTGTGAGCCATTCTACTTCTCCATAGATACGATCTCGTGTAACACCCGGTGTATCATCGACAATGCTTTTTCTTTGTCCGATCAAACGGTTAAAAAATGTTGACTTACCTACATTAGGACGTCCGACAATCGCAATTGTACCCTGGATCATAAAATCACTCCTCTCTATACTGTTTCATCAATCATCTTTTTAATTTCATCAACGACTTCATCAATAGTCATATCAGAAGTATCTATCACTTGTGCATCATCTGCCACTCTCAGTGGAGAATTTTCACGATGTGAATCTTGATAGTCACGAGCTACAATATCTTGAAAAATAGTTTCGTAATCTGCATCAATTCCTTTAGAAACATATTCTTGATATCGGCGTTGTGCTCTGGCTTTGCTGGAGGCATCCATATAGATCTTAACTTCTGCATCCGGTAAAACAACTGTGCAAATATCTCTTCCATCAAGAATATATCCCTTATTTTTGGCAATCTGTTGTTGTAAAGAAACAAGTTTTTTACGAACAGGATCTAACGCCGAAAATTTAGAAGCAGCCATGGAAATTTCATTCATACGTATTTCTTTTGATACATTTTCCCCGTTTAAAAAAACTTGATCTCCTTGAAAAGAAATATCGATATCATCTAAAGCTTCCATTAACTCCTTCTGGTCATCTACATTAACATTCTTCTTTAATAAATAATATGCAACACAACGATACATAGCTCCAGTATCTAAGTGTATCATATGATATTCATCTGCTAACAAATTAGCAATTGTACTTTTCCCGACCCCACTGGGACCATCAATCGCAATATTAAACTTTGGCATGCTTTACGCTCCTATTTGTGTTATAAAGTAGAAAGTGGCTGCTAAAGAAGCAATCAGTAACAATACCAATACAACCAAGATCACATTAATGATCATTCCGGATTTGCTCTTTGGCTCATTTTCCATTTCTTCTAGATCACGAGTGCTCATTCTAATTTTTGCAGATGGCATCTCTTGTGAATCATGTACTTTCTTGTTCTTGCTTTTTTTAGCTTTATGCGTTTTTGAACGTTTTGGCTGCACTTCTTCTTTCGGTTGTACTTTATCTTCCTTTTTTGTAGATTTTGTCGTATCAAATAAGCTTAAATGATCGGTATCAACTGTCTCATCCGCAAGAATATCCTGACTTCCTAAAACAATATTCGTATAGGTAGCTTCTGAAGATTGATCTTTTTCATCATCGACGACATAACTTTGAACAGAATCATTTATCCCTACTTTTGGTTCCTCTATGATTTCTGGTTTTGTCTGTATTGGATTGATACGAGTCAATTTTTGATTTGGCATATAAGTTGCTACACCATCTACTTCCTGATCAATTTCAGGTTTTTGCATCTTCATGGTACCACCCGTTTCTTCTTCCATAGGTACAATATGCGTATTACGATGCATAGATGATGGCTTTTGATCTAATTGACGTAAAATATTGATCTGCGTATCATCAGTAATACGATTTCCCTGATCAATATTATAGCGTTTTACTTCCCCTAACAAATCTTCCATCACTGGACTGTTGTTATTTGTAGCTTCTTTAACAGATGATCTGGAAGGTGTTACAGAAGCATTAAGATCATTCGCATGTGCCAATGCCTTATGTTGTGTCCTAGATAGACGTGCAAAGCCTGTTTGTTGATTGATTTTATCTTCCTGAGCCGCTGTTGTTTCTTCATCCAGCCGGTTTCTTAAATCTTCATATCGTTTTGTTCTTGATAATTTTTCTGCCATAAGATCCTCCCCAAGCATTCTTTTATAATTATACAAAATCTAATGCAATTCTACAATAAGCTTTATATAAAGCATATTTTCACTATAGCTTAACCACATTTTTTAAAAATGTCAAACTCGTAAGATGCGTTTGTTCAAATACCTCATACCATTTTGCCCAAAATATACAATCCTGAATATCAAAATGACAGTTTTCATATAAAAGATCAAGACGCTCCTTAGAAGACTTAAACAAAAGATATGCTTTTTTCATTTGCTCTTTACTGATCTTTTTTTCATCATGGTTACAATAGTGGCATAAAAATCCACCTTCTTTAACACTTATTGTTTCTAAAGCATCTTTTCTATGACAAAGTATGCACCCATCTATATAAGGTTGAATACCTTCTGCACATAATACCTCTTTTAAGACAAAACAAGCATTCGTAAAAACAGAATCTTTCTGATTTTGAATAGTATATAAGTATTCTAAAAAAGAAGAGTAAAGTTTTTGATTCGGTTTAGTTTTTAAAAGTATGTCTTTTAATAAAAAACTTAACGCTTGTATAATCAAATCGTCCATAAAGCGATAAAAAAAACATATAGGTGTCACCTGAATCAATAAACCCATTGCCTGCTGTCTTTTTTCAATCTGCCAATTTGTATATAAAAAAGGCTGACATCCGCTTCTTAACTTAGAACTTTCCTTTTGAATTCCTCGAACACGGACACAAATTATTTCATCTTCTGTTAACATCCAGGCTAAACCATCATTTTCTTTATAATCTTGAACTTTTAAAACAATTCCAGTAACACTAGTCATTATCTAGCTCGTCCAATCCAAATTCTTTGATTTTTTGTTCCTTATTTCTCCAGTTTTTCTCGACTCTTACATATAATTCCAAATCAACAGGATATCCAAATTTATCTTTTAACTCTTTTTGAGCTGCTAAACGAATTTTTTTGATCATGCTTCCCTGTTTTCCAATCAATATACCTTTTTGTGAATCACGATCTACGATGATCATCGCTTGTAGATGCAGACGATTCCCATCCATCTTTCGATTTTCGAGCACCACCGCAACACTATGCGGTATTTCTTCTTTGGTCATAAATAAAATTTTCTCACGAATGATTTCAGTAATTTGAAAGTTTTCATCATGATCACTGATCATTTCCTGTGGATACATCGCCACACCTTCAGGAAGTGCTTCTTTAAAGACGTTTAATAACTCATCTAAATTTTCTTTTTGTAATGCACTGATTGGAATGATTGCATTAAAATCATATCTTGTTTGCCAACTCATCAATACGCTGATTAATTTTTCCTTAGAAAGATGGTCAATTTTATTAACTAACAAAAAACACGGCTTATGTAAAGATTGTATACGATCTAATATAAAGGAATCTCCTTTTCCAAAAGACTGAGTTCCATCGACGATCCAAGCCAAACAATCACAATCTTCCATAGCCATATATGCATTTTTATTTAAAACACGTCCTAACTGTTGTTGCGGTTTATGAATACCTGGTGTATCCACAAAAACAAACTGCGCATCTTTTTGTGTTAAAATGCCAGCAATATTGTTTCTAGTCGTGTTTGGTTTATCAGACATAATGGCAACTTTCTCTTGTAACAACGCATTTAAAAGTGTACTTTTTCCTGCATTGGGTCTTCCAATAATGGCAATAAATCCTGATTTGTATGTCATAAATTAAATCCTTTCTACACTATTTTTTGAATAACGATAGCTGCTCCAATAAAGACACTAAAAAGGCTCAGTAAAAAGACAGCCCCAGCTGCCATGTCTTTGATTTGTTTTGCTTGTCTTGTATGTTCTAAGGAGATATAGTCCACTAATTGTTCAATACAAGAATTAATGATTTCACCCACAACAACCAAGACAATGCATAATAGTATCCAAAACCACTCCTGCAAAGTGAAGCGAATGATGATACCGAATAAAATCACAAGTAAGCCAAAAATCATTTGAAGAGCTATGCTTTTATCAAATATCGCAAAACGTAAACCGCTAAGAGCATATTTAAATCTACCTTTGAACCACTTCATCCAGTATCACATCCTGTAAATCAAACATTTCCTTTTCATCTTCCGGACACATATGATCATAGCCCATCAAATGTAAAAGTCCATGACAAAAAAGAAAGCAAGCTTCTCTTCGCTTGGAATGACCATATTCTTTAGCTTGGGCACTGATAGCCTCTACATTGATAAAAATATCTCCCAACTCATTCTCTTCCTCTTCTAAAACAATATTTGAACTATCATCTTGTAAGGCAAAACTAATCACATCTGTGCTACGATCGATATGACGATATTCTTTGTTGATTTCATGTATCCTTTGTGGTGTCACAAAAATAACACTCAAGGTATAATCCTGCTTGCGATTTAAAACATGACAAGCACGTTCCAAGATTTTTTGATAATCTTTTTTATATCGATATATACTTTTATCTTTTGCTTCATTTATAATTACGATTTCCATACTAGAATTATACACCAAACAAGAAAAAAGGACTATAAAATCCTATAGTCCTTATTTAGTAGTTCCTTTTGGAATAAAGGAATATCCTAATTCTATACTTTTGTTTTCACGTACCGATTCATCATCAACTAACATTTTCGTCAATAAACGCATAGATACGGCACCCATATCATACTCTGGAATATTGAACGTTGAAATGTTAGGACGAGTCATAGAAAGATACTTATTATTTAGAACACAAACAAGCTGGCAATCATCCGGTATTTTATAACCTGCTTCCTGACATGAATTTAATACCGCAATAGCTTGTGAATCCCTAAATGTAAATACAAATTGACTTGGCTTATTTGTCTTAAAATATTCTGTTAAGAAATTATAAGAGCTTTTGTAAGTCTCATCATAAGATATATACTTTTTAAATTCTGTATCATGATCATGGAATGCTCGTTCAATACCAGAACGCATCTGCTCCATCATACTCAAATTCAACTTATCTTCTACTAAAGAAATATCAGTGATTCCCTTATCAAATAGCTCATTGACCATTTCATAAGCCATCTTCTCAAAATCAACATAGACATTTCCAACATTGCTGACTTTAGTTTCCGGCAACAAAGATCCTACAACAACCATTGGAATCTGGTATTCCTGTAAGACTTCCATCTCATCTTCAGAGAAATTATCATTGAATAAGATAACTCCATCTACATGTGATTTAATTATGGACTCGATGACATCCTGCATTTTTGAGATGCCTTTTGAAGTGGTGTGGAACATAATGTTATAGTTATAAATTTTTGCCACATCCATGAGCCCATTTAAAATTTTTCCATTATAAGCAAACAGCTTTTCACTCATGACAATCGATACGGTCGTCGTTTTGGATAATGCCAGTCCCTGCGCAATGGCATTAGGTTTATAACCTAGCTTTTCAATAGCTTCCTGTACTCTTTGTTTTGTATCTTCACGAACCACATTGCTGTCATTTATGACTCGACTGACCGTAGCTAAAGATACATCCGCTTCCTTAGCTACATCGTAAATCGTTATACGTTTCATATTTTATTCTTCATCCTCCTCTATCTTCGATTCGGAATTCGTACGATCTTTTTTATCCAAGAATTTACGAATACCATTAAACACCGTATCTCCTACTTTCAATGAGATTTGCTCTGCAGAATCTACTGCATTTTTTAAACCTTCACTTTCCCTGAGAACATCTAATTTTTCATCAGCAGTATTCACAAAATTTCTAATATTATCATTTTTCATCAATGCATCAGCACCGGCTTTTAAACCATCTCCAATCAAAGTCCCTGCACCCAGTAAAAAATCTTTTCCGGCAGAAATCGTATTTTTAAACTGCTCTGAATTACTGATTTCAATAGCTTTTTCTTTAGTAGCTTTTAATACTTTTAGTGTATCTTCTTTAGCTTTATTCAGACCTTCTTTAACTTTTTCCGGTTCCGTATTTTCTTTGATCCATGTTTGAAGATCTTCAAAAATTGCCTTGATTTTTTCCTTGGCATCTTGAATGACTTCATCATTCTCTTTGTTGTTTTCTTCTTTTAGCGTCTCCAGTTGATTCATTGCCTCATCTTCTAATTCCTGAACAACTTCAGCACTTTTGTTTTCATCACTCATGATTCATCCTCCTTATTTGATGCTGTATCTACTACAGGTTCTGTATCCATGACTGAGTTCTTTTTAGTATTGACCCAGTTTTTGATCTGATCTACATTCTTAACAACTGTATTAGCGGCTGTTTTAACTGCTTTCTTCGTTGTTTCATGAACTTCATCAATCGTGTGTGAAATGTTTTCTGCTGTAGAAAGAGGTGCATCCAGTTTACGTATCTGCTGCTCTGTTGTATCCAATGTTTTTGTAGCACTTTTTACTGTTTGTAAAAGTTCTTTTAAAATTAAAATAATATAGACAAGGACGACAACTCCTAATACAGGTAAAATCCATCCCGCAACCATCGCAATCGTAGAAAAAAATTCATTCACAGTCAAAATATCACCTCAGAATCATTATATCATTTCAAAAGAAGGTTGACCATTTCTTTTTGAAAAAATTTTCATAATTTTGAAAACGCTTTAAATACTCTCTCGAGTAGAAAAAAGACACCATAATGGCGTCTAAAGTAAACTATTTTAAAAGGTCTGATAATTTATCTTTTAACAAATATATATCTTTACTAGACATAAAGACGTAAACAGCCGGTCCCATTTTCTTTAAAGTCTCAGCCGATTTTTGATCAATGTCCAATAAAACAGAATTCTCACAAAGCTCTAAAAGATCTTGAATCGAAACAGTAATTGTTTCATCTTCTCTTTGCGCATTTTTTGGAAAATCACACAATACAACCTGATCAGCCGTATTTAAACTATCCGCAAAATCATGAAGAAAATATTGAAGTCTGGAATACCGATCCGGCTTATATAACGCAATTACTTTTTTTCCAGGATATTTCTTGCGAGCCGAATCAATCATATATCGAATGGCGGTTGGATGATGGGCATAATCATCAATCAAGACACTATCATTGATTTCTTCAATTACAAAACGACGCGCAATCCCCTGATACGTCTTTAATCCATCAACAATATCTTCAACTGGCATACCTAGTATATGGCATAGTGCAAAACAACCCAATGCATCTTGAAGAAAAGGATCTCCTACTTCTGTAAGTTCAATATGTGCTAGAACCTTACCCTGATGCACACAATCAAAATGCATTCCAAAAGGGCCTTGTTCAACGTTTATAGCTTGGTAATCATTTCCGTCTTTTAATCCATATGTAGTAACCGGTGTATCATATGAAAGTTTAGGTAGATATGGATCATCACCATAGATTACGCAATGTTTTTTAACTTGATAAACAAATGATTGAAAAGCATCTAAATAATCATTCATATCTTTGTAATAATCCACATGATCCAACTCAATATTGGTAATCAGAGCATAATCTGGATGATACGCCAAAAAATGCCTTTGAAATTCACATGATTCTAATACGAAATAGTTTGCATCCGATGGCATATGTCCATGCCCGTCACCAATTAAATAGCCCGTTGGCAAATAACTTGGCAACACATGTCCAAGTATCCCGGTTGTAGTAGATTTTCCATGTGTACCCGCTACACTAATTGATGTATAAGATTCCAATAGCTTTCCAAGATACTCATTATAGTAATAAGTTTCTACTGTTGGATTTTCAATAGCCGCTTTTACTTCTGGATTGCTTTGATCAAATGAAAGTCCAATAATACAAATATCATGATCTTTAATATGACTGGCGTCAAAAGTAGTAATCGGAATGCCTCTTTTTTCTAATTCATCTTGTGTGAAAATGTATTTTTCAATATCGCTTCCTGTTACTTCTTTATGTTCATCATAAAGAATACCCGCTAAAGCTGCCATCCCTGTTCCTTTGATACCGATAAAATGATAAGCCACTTGACTCACCTCAAATCAGTCTTTTGAAAACAAAGTTGCTTGTTTGTTTTCTTTCTTTTCCGGTTTTTCCAGCATAGCATCTAAAGAATAGCCACGATCTTTTTTCTTGTTTTCTTTTTGTACAGGTTCCATCTTCGGTATATTTTGTACAACAGGAGCACTTTCTGGTCTATCACCATACATTGGAGAAAGAACGGTCATATAATCTTCTAATTGTTCCGGTTTATTTAAATCGATCGCATTATGCACTTTTGAAGTATCTTTCTTTGATTCTTCCATATTTCCAAAGATTGGAGAGATGATCGGCGTATATTCCAAATCTTCCTGTGTACGACGTACCTTCTTTGTTTTTGAACGATCAAAATGATATACCTTTTTTCTTGGACGTGGTTCTTCACTAGCCACACTGTCTACATCCAAACCAGTAAAGATCGTATTCTTTGGTTTTGTACTTGCTGGTGTTTGTCCAAAATTCGCAATTTGTATATCTTCTTCTGGCGCATCTAAACGAATCTGAGGCTCTACAAAAGTAGATTCTTGTGGCTGTTGCACCTCTTTTTTTGGTTCTGGTGTTTCTTCTTTTTGCACAGATTCATTTGTTTCTTCTTCAGGTTCTACTTCTTCTGTAAAAATTGCTTGCATTAAGTCTTTAAACATGTTTATTCCCCCACATCTTTTAACGCATCCAGATATGCTTCAATTTCCGGTCTTGTCTTTCGAAGTGATGAGACAAAACGAGAAACTTCTTTTCCATTTTTAAAACTTACAAAGCTTGGAATACCCATAATTTCAAGTTTTTGAGCCAAATCCATCATTTCATCACGATCAATTTCGTAAAAATCATAAGCTTCATAAGCAGCTTCTACACTTGGCATAAAAGGTTTAATAAACATACAGTCTCCACACCATTTTGTTGTAAATAAAATGACGCTGATCTTTTCACTTTGAATTGCCGCATTAAATTCTTGTTCATTATGAATCTGTTTCATTTTCATTCTCCTTCTTTAACACACAACGATATATAGGCTGTCCATTCGCAATGAACTTTTCTTCATATTCTGTAATCGCATCTTCTTCATGAGGCTCTCTTCTATAATTAACGCAAATATCATCAAGTATAAAACCAGCCTTTAAAAATTCTAAAACAGAATATTCGAATAATTTCTCATTATCTGTTTTCATTTGAATCTGCCCTTGTTTCGATAAAATAGACTGATATTGTTGCAGAAAAGAAGCACTGCTCAGTCTTCTTTTCGCATATCGTTTTTTTGGCCATGGATCACTAAAGTTTAAGTGAAGAATATCCACTTCCCCTTTGGCAAACCAGGTATCGATCAACGATGCATCCCCATGGATCAATAATAAGTTAGTAACATCGGCAGCTTCATCAATTTTTTTAGCCGCAATTCCTGCAGCACTTTCATTTTTTTCGATAGCTACAAATAGTTCATTTGGATATTTACGTGCCATCTCTAAAGAATAGTTTCCCTTGCCACAGCCAATTTCTACATGAAGCAGATGATATTGCCCTTTCCATAAAGACTTTCTCTCTTCTGGTTTCTTGACAAGCTTCTGGCTGTTCGATAAATATTCTACAGCCCACTTAACTTTTCGCATCCGCATAATTAACTACACAATGATACGATCGCATCCGCATAAATTGCGATGGCCTGTATCAGATTCTCCAATTTAATTCCTTCATCTCTTTGATGACATTCACCAACAAACTGATCTGTTGTTTTAACTTCATTTGGCAATACAGGTCCGTAAGAAACAAAGTTTTCAAACTTACGGGCATATGTGCCTCCTCCCAGTGTAAAAGCACATGAGAAAGTATCTTTTGTATATTTTTGATATACGCTCATCAAATCCGTGACGAGTTTAGATTGAGGATCCACAAACAATGGTTTTGAATCACTTTCCATAATTGCACGAATATTAGATTTCAATGATGCGCATGTCGTATCAAAACCTTCCATAACAGTCTTGGCATCTGTATCGTTTGGATAACGAATATCAATCAAAATACGTGTTTTTCCATCTTCGATATCGACAATACCTGTATTCATGGTCAAGAAAGACATGTATAAACCATTTTTGTAGATTCCAACCGGTTTACCTTGCCAATCTTGTAAGATATGATATAAATCTTTTGCCAATTGATCATCAAAAGATTGTCCAACAAAATTTAAAATATGTACAGCCGCATTAACACCTAACCAAGGCATGGCCGCATGAGCAAATACGCCATCGATATGGATCGTATTACCTTCAATATATCCTTGTAAACCATTGACTTTACAGTAATAAGCAAATTCTTCTTTTTGTTTCTCAGTGATTTCATTCAGTGTACAATCAGCCTTACCGATAACGATATTAGGACGGCTGCCGGCATGGAAAGATCGTATCACAGTGGAATCATTAGATTCCAAAACAACATGCAAACCACCTTTTTCTCCGTAAATAACCGGGAAATCTGCATCTGGTACAAAACCCATCTGAGGAATTTCTGCATGTTCCTTATAATAGTCCATACATTCCATTCCACTTTCCTCATCACAACCTGTGATCAACATGATACGACGATTTAAAGGAATGTTTTGTTCCTTAATGATTTTAAGTGCATAATAAGCGGCAAGAGCAGGCCCCTTATCATCCATTACGCCTCGTCCAAAGACATAACCGTCATTTACTGTTACTTTCAAAGGATCTTTTGTCCAGTCATCTCCAATAGGTACGATATCCAAATGACCTAATACACCCAATGTATCTTTTTGATCACCATATTCAATAACACCGGCATATCCATCAATATCTTTTGTCACAAATCCATCGCGTTTTCCTATTTCTAACATGGCATCCAAGGCCTCACGGCATTTTTTACCAAATGGTGCATTATCAGTACGTGTTGATAAATCACGTGTTGATTCAATCGAAACCAATGTATTTAAATCTTTAAGAAAATCTTCTTGTTTTTCTTTCGCAAATTTCAAAAAGTCCATATGTTCCACCTCTCTTTGGTATTTTATCACATTTCAAATCGACAAGAAACAGGAATGATAATTATATCCCTAATGCAGTTTAGAAATATAGAAAAATTTAAGAATGTTCACTATTCATCATTACTTTTACGCCTTAAAAAAAATAAAAATGTTTACAAAATTTAAACTTATTACAAAAAAAGGATCGCATTACGCAATCCTTATTTTGTTTCTTCTGGCTGTTCTTTTTTTGGTTCTTCTTTTGGTTTTGGAAGAAGTGCCTTAGCACTGACATTGATACGTCCTTTGTTATCAATTTCTGTAACCTTAACATCGATCGTATCCCCGATCTTTAATACATCTTCTACTTTTTCTACACGATGATGAGAAATCTTAGAAATATGTAATAAACCATCTGTATTACCAAACAAATTGACAAAAGCACCAAATTTTTCAATACGAACAACAGTTGCGGTATAAATATCTCCGACTTTTGCTTCACGTACAATGTTGGAAATCATTTCTTTTGCCTTATTGATCGTATCATAGTCGTGATGATAAATTACCACTTTACCATCGTCATCAATATCGATTTTCACGTTATCACAAGCCGCAATGATCTCATTGATCATCTTTCCACCTGGACCAATTACATCTTTGATCTTGTCTGGATCAATATTCATCATCGCAATCTTAGGTGCATATGGGCTTAATTCTTTTCTTGGTTCTGGAATACAAGCTAACATATTCTCCAAGATCTCAAGACGAGCTTTATGCGCTTGTGCCAAAGCTTCTTCAAAGATATCTTTTGTGATACCCGTCACTTTGATATCCATCTGTAAAGCTGTAATACCATTTTTCGTTCCGGCAACTTTAAAGTCCATATCACCAAAGTGATCTTCCATTCCCTGAATATCAGTCAATACTGTATATTTACCTGTGTTATCGTCCATGATCAATCCCATGGCAATACCAGCTACAGGCGCTTTAATTGGTACACCGGCAGCCATCAAAGACATAGTTCCCGCACAGATACTTGCCTGAGAACTAGAACCATTACTTTCCATGACATCAGCTACTGTACGAATTGTATATGGGAATTCATCCAAGCTTGGCAATACTTGAAGCAATGCACGCTCTCCTAAAGCACCATGTCCGATTTCACGACGACCTGGACTTCCCATACGTCCTGTTTCACCTACGCAATAAGGTGGGAAATTATAATGATGCATGAAACGTTTTGCTTCTACTTCTGTTAAATCATCAATGATCTGATTTTCATTGATAGCCCCTAGTGTAGTAGTAGATAAAACCTGAGTTTCTCCACGTGTAAACAAAGCGGAACCATGAACTCTTGGTAAAAGATCTACTTGTGAATTTAATGGACGAATTTCATCAATAGCACGACCATCTGGACGAATCTTGTCTTCAATGATCAAACGACGAACTTCATCCGCTTCTATACCGTGACAAATTTCTTTGGTCTGTTTTACAGCATTATTCAATTCTTTTTCAGTTTCATATTCTTTGGCAGAAATCATTTCTACTGCTTCTTCTGTCAGTTCATCAATCTTGCCATAACGTTCTAATTTTTCTTTGATTGAAACTGCTTCACGAATTTTTGATTCAAAATGATCACGAACTTCTTTATCCAAAGCTTCATCTACAGTATACAAAGCAACTTCACGCTTTTCTTTGCCACATGCTTTCACAATTTCTTCCTGGAATGCACAAAGCTTCTTGATTTGTTCATGACCAAACATCAATGCCTGAAGCATATCTTCTTCGCTGACTTCCTTTGCGCCGGCTTCCACCATATTCAAAGCTTTACTGGTACCTGCTACGGTTAAATCAATATCGCTGGCTGCTGCCTGCTCTACAGTTGGATTACAGATCAATTCTCCATTAACACGACCTACTTTGACGCCTGCAATGGGCCCATTAAAAGGAATGTCACTGATGCATAGTGCAAGACTAGCCCCAAACATAGCAGACATTTCAGGTGAATAATCTTGATCCACGCTTAAAACCGTATTGACAACCTGAACTTCGTTACGGAATCCTTCAGCAAACAAAGGACGAATCGGACGATCGATCATACGTGCTGTCAAAGTCGCATGTTCACTAGGACGTCCTTCTCTTCGTAAAAAACCTCCTGGTATTTTCCCAACGGAGTATAATTTTTCTTCAAAACTAACTGTTAGCGGAAAGAAATCAATTCCTTCCTTTGCCTGATTCGATGCACAAGCTGTTGATAAAGTAACAGTATCACCATAACGTACGATGACTGCTCCATCAGCCTGCTTAGCAATCTCACCAGTTTCTACTGTGATCCCCCGACCACAGAAATCTAAATGAAACTCTTGTTTCGCCATATTTTACCTCTCTTTATACCGATTGTAAGTGTATCATAATCAGACAACAAAAAAAAGTAATCTTTCGATTACTTTCTCAGACCTAAACGTGCGATCAAAGATTTATAACGTTCTAAATCTTTATCCTTCAAATATGCCAACATATTCTTACGACGACCTACCATCTTCATCAAACCTCTTTGAGAATGATAATCATGTTTGTGTTCTTTGAAGTGCTCAGTCAAACGGTTGATCTGTGCAGTTAATACTGCAATCTGAACTTCTGGAGAACCTGTATCTCCTTCATGAGTGGCATATTCTTTCATAATAGCCTGTTTTTCTGCTTTTAATAACATCTTTTCTTCCTCCTACTGTGTGTTCTAATGATCCAGGAATAAGGTCGGAAGTATCCTTGTTCTTAGACCAAAAGCATTGTTACTATATCAGTTTACATCCAAGAAATCAACTAAAATCGTATTTAAGATTTCCATTCCTTTTGGTGTAGGTCTCAAGTATGGTTTTTCATATATCAAATACTCTTTTTCATATTTTTTTAAAACATTTTTATACAGAGCAAAAAAATCTTTTTGATAGCGTCTTTGCCATTTTTCAACATTTAAACCAAAGCAAGTTCGCAAAGCCATCATGATCGCATCAAAAGAAGCATCTCCTTTTAAATAAACAGGTAAAGCACCCGATTTTAGATATGTCTGCAAATTCTTGGTGTTTTCATATAAAACACCTTTTTCTTTTCCAGATGCCCCACATCCAATACCATAAAAATCTTGATCTGACCAATAATGTAAATTATGTTTAGAAAATGCACCGTCTTTGGCAAAATTACTGATTTCATAATGCTTGAATCCTTTTTTTTCACATTCTGAAACGATATATTCATACATATCTGCTTCCAAATCTTCATCACAATTTGAAATATGACGCCTGCCAAAAACCGAGTTCTCTTCAATTTGTAAAGAATAAATAGAAAGATGGCAAACATTTAATGAAAACGCATGTTCTAAATCCTTTTTTACATCTTCTAAAGTCTGATAAGGTAAACCATAAATCAAATCAATCGAAATATTTTCAATTCCTGCCTTTTTAAAGCAAGAAACAGCATTATAAACACTTTGAACAGAATGTTTTCTGCCAATTTCTTGAAGATTTTTATCAGAAAAAGTCTGTACTCCTAGACTAATACGATTTACACCAAGTTTATGATAAAGATTTGCTTGTTTTTGTGTGACAAACTCAGGATTGCACTCTACGCTCCATTCATAGCCATCTTCTAAAAAAGACCTAAAACAAGAAGCTAATCTAATAAAATCATCTTCAGATAAAGTATTTGGAGTGCCTCCTCCAAAATACAAAGTTTTTAAAGAAGAAATCGATTTTGCAGCCACTTCGTTTTGGATCTGGTTTAGCCATTGCTGCACTTTTGTTTCATCATAGATCCAACGAGAAAAGGCACAATAAAAACATATGCTTTTACAAAATGGAACATGCACGTAACAAGCATCAGCCATTATTGATCATCCATTGAAAGAACAGCCATAAATGCTTCCTGAGGAATCTCTACCGATCCTACTTTCTTCATTCGTTTCTTTCCCTCTTTTTGTTTTTCCAATAGTTTTTTCTTACGCGAGATATCTCCACCATAACATTTAGCCAATACGTTTTTACGTAAAGCTTTGATATTTGTACGAGCAATGATCTTGCCACCGATTGCTGCTTGTACAGGGATCTCAAACTGTTGCTTTGGAATGATATCTTTTAACTTAATGGTCATCGCATTACCGCGGTTATAGGCAAAATCTTTAAAAACAATAGTGCTCAAAGCATCGATGATTTGTCCGTTTAATAAAATATCCATTTTTACGAGTGCACTCGTTTTATAACCACTAAAATGATAATCTAAACTGGCATAACCTTTAGTATACGATTTCATTTTGTCAAAAAAGTCATAAATGATTTCGCTTAAAGGCAATTCATAGACCATATTCATACGCAGATCATCAATTACTTGTAGATCTATATACTCGCCTCTTTTTTTCTGGCAAAGATCCATCATAGCCCCTACATAATCTTTAGGAACCATGATTTCAGCCCTAACATAAGGCTCTTCAATATGATCGATATTCTGTGTAGGCGGTAAAGCTGCCGGATTATCAATTTCCAACATCGTTCCATCTGTCTTATATACATGATAAATAACAGAAGGTGAAGTAGCGATTAAATCCAGATTATATTCTCTTTCCAGTCTTTCCTCGACAACATCCATATGTAAAAGACCTAAAAAGCCACATCGAAATCCAAACCCTAAAGCTTGTGAAGTTTCTGGCTCAAAGCGTAAAGAAGCATCGTTGAGTTTTAGTTTCGATAAAGCTTCTTTTAAATCATCATACCGGGCATTATCTACAGGGTATAACCCACAATAAACCATTGGATTCATTTCCCGATACCCATGCAAAGCCACTTTACAAGGATCTTCTACTTTAGTGATCGTATCCCCTACGCGAACATCTTCAATATTTTTAATGGCGGCACTGACCCAGCCAACTTCGCCAGTCACAAGTTCTGATTTGATGACTTCCTTAGGCGTTCTTACACCAACATCAATGACTTCGTATTCAGCGCCAGTAGCCATAAAACGTATTTTATCTTTAGGTTTTATCGTCCCGTTTTTTACACTGATAAAGGCAATAACTCCTCGATATGAGTCATAAAGACTATCAAAAACCAAAGCCTGTAACGGTGCATCTTTATCACCTTTTGGAGCTGGTAATTTATGAACGATCTGCTCTAAAACCTGATCCACATTTAAACCAGATTTAGCACTGATCTCAACTGCATCGCTACAATCAAGACCAATCAGATTCTCAATTTCTTCTTTAACAACTTCCGGCTGTGCACTTGGAAGATCTACTTTATTTAAAACCGGTAAAATCTCCAGATCGTTTTCTAATGCCAGATACACATTAGCTAACGTTTGCGCCTGAACACCCTGCGCAGCATCCACCACAAGAACGGCACCATCACATGCGGCAAGAGAACGTGAAACTTCATAACTGAAATCCACGTGTCCTGGTGTATCAATCAAATGAAATACGTAATCTTGTCCATCCTTGGCATGATATATAAGTTGCACGGCATTTAACTTGATCGTAATTCCTCTTTCCCTTTCAAGGTCCATGGAATCTAAGATCTGATCCTTCATCTCTCTTTTTTCTATTGTGTCTGTTAGCTCCAATATGCGATCGGCCAAAGTTGATTTACCATGATCGATATGTGCTATAATTGAAAAATTTCGTATGTTCTTCTGATCCATTTCACCACTCCTTATATAACATGTTTTCCTATCCAATTTTGTCCTTGTCCGTTGGCAAAATCAAGCCCGGAAACAATAGGCTTGCCTTCCATCTGACATTGTGTGATCACTAAAATACCCTGATGAAGACTTAAACCAAATCCATGATCAATTTTACCTAACCAGACAAAAGGTTCTTTAACTACTTGTTCTCTATATTCCGCTTTATAAATTTTAAATTTCTTTTTGTTGTAAATCAAATAGCCCCCTGGCACGCTTGATAAAGCATTGATTTGACAAATGATTTCTTTATCGCTTTTTGAAAAATCAATTTTTTCATCTTCTTTTTCAATCTTAGGAGCATAAGTAACAAGAGACGCATCTTGTTCTATATATTTTGCATCTGTTGAACAGATCGCATCATAATCTTTCAATAAAAGCTTACTTGCCGCAACGGCCATCTTTTCAAACAGACCAGAAGATGTTTCCGTAGGCGTTATCTCAATTTCTTCTGTATCAAAAACCGGTCCTGCATCCATGGCCGAAACCATTTTCATCAAAGACATACCCGTCTTTTTCTCTGCGTTCCAAATAGCTCTTTGAATAGGTGCCGCTCCTCGATATTTAGGCAATAAAGAGCCATGCAGATTCACACATCCAAAAACAGGCTCATTTAAAATCACATCCGGAACGATCTGTCCAAAAGCACACGTAACAATCAGCTCTGGCTTTGCATCTAATACAGCCTGATAGTCTTGTTTAATACGATATGGTTGAAAAACAGGAATGTCATGACGTAAAGCACATTCCTTTACCGGTGAATAAGTGAGTATTTGTTTACGCCCTACTTTGCGATCCGGTTGTGTAACTACCAAAACAATATCGATTCCGGCATCGATCATATTTTCTAAGAGTGTACATGCGATTTGCGGGGTTCCCATAAAAACAGTACGTACTTTTTTCATATCCATTCCTCCAATCTTGGCTATTATACCCTATTTTTTTGAACTTGTGTTGCATTAACAACAATATTTTGTTATAATTCAAAAGCAATTTAAGTCAGGAGGTGCAAGCCATGCCACAAATTAAATCGCAAAAGAAACGTGTAAAAACAAATAACAAAGCGCACAAATTAGTTGTATCCAAAAAAACGGCTTTAAAAACTTCCATTAAAAAAGTTTTAGCTGCTGTTGAAGCTCAGGATAAAGAAGCAGCTGTTGCCGCATACAACGAATGTTGTTCAAAGCTTGATAAAGCTGTCGCTAAAGGTGTACATCATAAGAATTATGCCAGCCGACAGAAATCACGTTTGGCTACAGCTATCAACCATATTCAGTAAAAAAAGTTTCCGCTGGGAAACTCTTTTTTTTACATCCATTTTAACACCATATTCTCAAAACCTTCATCTTTATCAATTCGCCCCATCTTCATTTCCTGATCAAGACTAGCCAAAGTTTCTAATTGTTCCAATAATTCTTCGCTAGTAAAATTTTGTGCTTTTTTCATATTGATTTGCACTCGATAAGGATGTGCCTTTAAAAAAGAAACAATTTCATCCTTTGACATGGATTGATCCATACAGACTCTGACTTGAAATAAAAAACGAACTTGCGATGCCAATAAACCAATAATGGCAACAGGCTCCATATTCTGTTTTCTAAAATTTCTATAAAATGCCAAAAGACGTATTGCATTTTTAGAAAATAAGGCATCGACCATCTTAAAAACATCATTAACTGGTTCAGGAGCAATTAGCGCTTTTACATCTTCTAAACGTATTACATCATTATACGTCTTTAGCTTATAGATTTCTGAATCAATGCGCATCGCATCAAACCCCACTCTTTGGCAAAACCAGCGTAAGGCATCGGCATCCATTTGTAGATGTTCCTTTTTTAATTGCTCGAGTACATAACTTCTTTGGCTTTGTTCATCAAGTGCGATACAATTAAAAACCGTAGATATTTCCATCAATGCCTTAACAGCTTTTTTTCTTTGATCCAGTTTTGTGCTTTCACAAATAAAGACAAGTATGTAACCCTCTTCCCCTTTTCGTTTCAAAAATGGATCAAGTTCATAATGTGTTGTATTCTTAGAAGATAAAAACATCGAATGATGTAAACAAATCATTTTAATCTCATCAAAGATGGAGATGCTGTCCATTTCCTGTAAGACTTGATCTTGCGGTTGTATCAAAGCATCATAATGAATGACATTGTCAATTTTATGTTTCTTTTGAATTGTTTCAATTTTTTGTTGGATTCGGCTTGTATCATCGCCATACAATATATAAAACATAGTTAAATCACCGCTCCAATTATACCAAAAATATAATTTCCTGTTCTAAAAAAATGCAAACCATGAAAACTCGCGATCTGAATCATACCTACTTCTGCCGTATTTAATGCGTGTATCCCTGTTTCCTGTAAGTTTTTTAAAACTTCAAGATCTGGATGAGCATATCGATTGTTTTTTCCTGACGAAATCAATGCGATATTTGGATTTATATGATATAAAAAATCTATCGATGAGCTCGTTTTCGAACCATGATGGCCCAATTTTAAAATATCTGCTTTTAATTCTGGATATTGATATAACATCTGTTTTTCAATCGTTACAGATGCATCACCCATCCATAAATACCTTAAATTATCATAAACAAAATAAGAAACAACGCTCTTATCATTTTCATTGGTAGCATTTCTATCCTCCAATAAAGAATAGAAAGGATATGAAACATTGATTTTCTGTGATGAATCCCTGACAATGCTCTCTATCTCTAAATTTTCTTGTAAAGTTTCTATACCACCATTATGATCATAATCTTCATGTGTTAAAATCACAGTATTTAGATGATCGATATGCTTTAATTTTAAATAAGGGATTACAACTTTTTCCATATTCTCTGGACGCATGATATTTTCTCCACAATCGATTAATACAGCGGATTTAAAAAAAGGTTCTGTAATCAAAGTACAATCGGCTTGTCCAATCGAAAAAACAGTCACTCTAAAAAAAGGATCGCAATATGGTAGTATAAACGGACATGCCAATTCCAACAAGATTAAAAATATCGTCATTACTTTTCTTTGATAATAACAAATACTCATGCATGCTATAAGACACACAAGTAAAAAAATCAGGCCCGCATCATAATACCATTCCAAAGAAGGTACAGCTTCAATAAAGTTATACCAGTATATAGAAATATCAAGAGCTGGTATCCACAACCCCATACACGCCAAGATCAGTACCACACCACTCCATTTACGCATCCACGAAAAACAAAAGAAACTGACAAAATCAATTTTCTTAAAATATAAAAAGGAAAGCCCAAACAAAATTAATTTACGTAGTCCGTTTCTTCTAGAAGATGTTGGACATAAAACAAGTGATAAAGAAAACAAAGATGGAAGTACAAAACCAAACGATACTGCTTGTTGTGGCATCAAAATCAAAGATAGAAATGTAGTACACGCAAACTGATATTCCCAATCATCAAAAAAATAACGAGATAATTTTTGACATATATAACGACATAAAGAAACAGTGAATACAAACAACAAACCACTTAACAGACCTAAAATAACCATCAATAACGTTGTCATAGAAGATGATAAAAATCGTTTAACAAATTTTTCAAAATGATAAAACAATGCGATCAATGGAAGAGATAAGTGAAGTAAAAAATCTGGTATATCTTCTTGATAAATCCCATAAAGAAATTCTTGCAGTGACAAAGAGTGTGTGCGAATAAATCGATATATATCACTGCGTATAGAATGTCCTTTTTCTTTTAACGCATCCTTCTTTACTATTCCCTGATAGGCAATATTAGATTCTTTTAAATAGTATTCAAAAGAAAATAAAGAGATATTATTTAAAGAATGAATACGTTTAAAATCCCTTATTTCATAACGATCTCCATAATCCACATCATCTACATCGTATAAAATAACTTTTGATGTATGATCCGATGCGATCACATAATTCTTTTTGATCTCATCAACAACATAAATACCTGGTTTTGGTATAGTATCATGCAAATTATAAAAACAAACTGACACAAGAGAAAGAAATATCCAAATCAAAAATATAAAAATATACTTTGTATTGAGTTTATAGAAAAGGATCAATCCAACAATAAAAATTATAAACAAAAAGCTTATATCCTTTACAGCCAATAAAAGCCAAAAACCAATAGATAGAAAAAATACATTTTTTCTCATAACGAAATCTGATCCTTTATCCCATCAAACATTTTTTGACCGATTCCTTTTACATTCATGATCTCTTCAATAGTTGAAAATGGTTTTTGTTGTCGATATGCAATGATACGATCGGCTATTGCTGGTCCAATTTTTGGTAAACGACAAAGTTCTTCCTTTGATGCCGAATTGATAGAAATCAATTGTTGCGTTTCTTCTTTGCTGGGGATAAACATGGTGCTGTCGGCTTCAACCCTTTGTAATAAAGTTAAATTCATTACATCTGCATCATTTGTCAAACCACCAGCTTCATTAATTAAATCTTGTAATGTACCATCCCATTTTATAGAATAAATACCTGGATTTTGAACTTCACCTTTTATTTCTGCTTGTTTTATACTGGGTGCTATCAAATCAAGCGAAACTGGCTGATAGCGATTCCAATACGCAAAACAAACACAAAAAATAAACAACAAAAAAAGAAGAGTTTTTTTCATACTATATCACCCTTCTTTTATATACGTATAAAAATCAAAAAAGTATTATTTTATACTTAAAATTTTTACTTTATATGGTTCTTCAACACGAGTAACCGTTACAGTTTCTCCAACTTTATGATCCAAAATAGCTTCTGCCAATGGTGTATTGTTGGATAATTTTCCATTTAATGGATCTGCTTCAATAGATCCTACGATAGAAAATGTATTTTCTATATGATCTTGTAGATCTTCTAAAGTCACGATAGAACCCAATTTTACAACAGCATTTTTCTTCTTTTTCTTACCGTCTGATTCCTCAATGATCTCTGCATTTTTGATCATCGTTTCCAATTCACGAATACGCGCTTCTACTTGTGCCTGATGATCTCTTGCCGCATCATAATCAGCGTTTTCGGACAAGTCCCCTTGTGCACGAGCTTCCTGTAATTCTACAATTACTTGTTGACGAACATTTTGAACCAGATTCTCATGTTCTTTGACAAGATCATTATACCCTTCCTGGGTGACATAAAATTTATCGTTTTCCATTATTTATTCACTCCTTGATTGCATTGTGATTATAGCATACCCGCTATTTTTTTCAATCCTTAATTCAAGATCAAACCCAGCTCTTCACAGATTCGTTGATGTTCTTCATATGTCTTAGAATAATAGACAGTACCATCTCCATGGATATCAGCCGCAAAGAATAAATAATCCGAAGAAACTGGATTTAACGTGGCAACGATGGCATCTTCTCCTGGATTTAAAATTGGACCTATCGGCAAACCATTATGTAAATAGGTATTATATGGTGAATCCACATCGGTTTGTGTTTCACAATCTTGAGGATCATCAAATTGATCGTATAACGCATAACATACCGTAACACTGGATTCTAATCGCATATCTTGATTTAAACGATTATAAAAAACACCGGCAATAGATGCCATATCCTGTTTTGAGCCAGACTCAAACTGAACAACACTGGCCAGAGTAACTAATTCATTTACAGAATAAGAACTCTTTTCAAACTCCGATTTATGTTCTTCATAAACCACATTAAACTGATCCAACATCATACGTGTAATCGCATCTAAATCCATATCTTCTGACAAAAAATAAGTTTCTGGAAACAGATACCCTTCTAATTTTACTTTATAGTTATCATTATTTAATGTATCTGCATCCAAAAAATCATAGTCCTTAGCTAGTGTTTGAATGTATTCGCTATCATTCCATAAAGACAAAATATCTTCCGTACTATAAGATGGATATAATTCTGAGATTGAGGCAGCAATTTCTTTAGCCCAGGTACCTTCTGGAACAGTCAGTCTTTTTTCTTCAAGAGCTACATTATCCTGATTTCCAATATAAGATAAGATTTCTGATGTACTCATACCATCATTTAATTCAAAAAGACCGGCATAATATTGATTCACTCCTGAAAAACGAGCATACAACTTTGCGATCGTGTCAGAACGAATCAGATGTTGATCTTGTAACGCTTGCAAAACTGAATCAAAACTCTCTCCTTCCGTAATTTCAAAAGAAACTGTTTCTTCTCCATTACCAACTGGTTCTAAATTCATGCGTACATAAAGAAAAGTGCCAATGCCGCCAATTCCAAGAACTAATACAATAATCATCATGATTCTTGGCCACAAAGGTTTTCTTTTTTTATTATTGGTCTTAGGCATTTTCCTCGTCCTCAGTAAAGGTATTGATCACTTCCTCTACCATTGCCCATTCTTCTTCACTTTCGATTGGATATAAATTTCCTTGATCATCATAACAAGAAGCATATACTTCATCTGTATCATGATCCGCATCTTGAAAAACAACATATTGTTTCTTTTTATCTTCACTATCAAAAGTAAAAAGAATCGTCATCTTTTTTTCATTTCCATTTTCATCCTGTACATATAAACAATTTGAATCTAACATAATTTTGTTTCCTTTCCAAAAAAAATAGGGAATGTTTAAACTCCCCCATTTTGTTGATCTAAATACCCTTGAAGAATTTCAACTGCTGCCAGTTGATCAATAATTTTCTTCCGTTTTTTTCGGGAAACATCACCTTCTAAAAGGATCCGTGTTGCGCTGACCGTAGTCAAGCGCTCATCCCACAGAGTTACATCATAACCCTCTTTTTTTAATTCTTCGGCAAACTGAATAGAAATTTCAGCACGTTCGCCTATATCCCCGTTCATATGCTTAGGTAATCCAAGCACAACTTTTTTGACTTGATTTTTTTCTAAAAGATCCAATACCTCATCAAAACAGATATCATAATCTTCCGATGGAAAACGAATCGTTTTCAAGGTTCTAGCCACTAATCCTGTCGCATCACTAATCGCAACCCCACAAGTAACACTTCCAAGATCCAAACCGATAATTCGTGCCATTATTTTTCCAAATAAGCGCGAACCAACTCTTCAATGATTTCGTATCGTTCAATGCGCTGAATTAAATTACGCGCATTTTTGTGTGACGAAATATAAGCCGGATCATTCGAAATCAAATAACCGGCAATCTGATTCACCGAGTTGTAACCACGTTCTTCCAACGCCTCAGAGACTTCACGCAAGATCCCCTTAATATTTTCTCGACGAATCTCTTCGGTAGTAAATGTCATAGTTTCTGTAATATCTTTCATACTATCACACTCCTTGCTATGTGTAATTATACACGATTCAAAATAAAATGAAAACACAAACGATTCAATAAAAAGGAGATTGGTGTTCCCAATCCCCACATTAGAGTTGTTTTAATGTATTTTCAACAAATTCTATAGCCTCATCGACTTTTGAAACATTCTTTCCACCAGCTTGTGCCATATCCGGTTTTCCACCGCCATTTCCTTCACAAAGCATAGCTGCCTGCTTCACAAGTTGACCTGCATGTACGCCCTTTTTAACAGCTTCTTTGCCAGCACCTGCTACAAAAACAACTTTTTGATCTGTAACATTCACAAAGAAACATACGATATTTTCATCTTGTCCTTTCAAATTAGACACAATATCTTTTAAAGCTGATGCATCCATTCCGTTAACTTTTTTAATTAAAGCTTTTACATTTCCGTACTCTTTAGCTTCCAATATCCATTCCTTGGATTTCAAGGCAAAGATTTGATTCTTCAGATTTTCGTTTTCTTTTTGTAAAGCATGTAATTGTTCTAAGAAAGAATCCACTTTTAATTCAATTTCTTTCGTACTCTTTTGTTTTACACTCTTGGCAATATGCTCAAGCTGAGCTTGCTGATGAGCACATTCCTTATAAGCGGCATATTTAGTTTTAGCTGTAATACGACGAATATCCGACCCAATACTTTCTTCACTAATGATCTTACATATACCGATCTGAGAAGTATGATCCACATGACATCCACCACAAAATTCTTTTGAGACATCTCCCATCGTAACAACGCGAACACGATCACCATATTTTTCATTAAACAAAGCTGTAGCACCAGATTTTCTTGCCTTCTCTATATCCATCACTTCTTTTGTGACAGGATAATTGGCATCAATATACTGGTTTACTAAATCTTCGATTTGAACTAATTGTTCTTTCGTCAATTTTTCATAATGATTAAAGTCAAAACGAAGATAGTCTTCACAAACAAAAGATCCAGCTTGTGATATATGATTTCCGACAACTTGTTTTAAAGCACTCTGCAACAAATGTGTACAAGAGTGGTTTGCCGTTATAGCTGCTCGCTTATTACGATCTACACTTTGATATAAAATTACTCCTTCTTTTAAAACACCTTGTTTTATTTTAACTTGTAATAAATTTTGTTTATTTGGTGCTTTTTGAACATCGACCACATCTGCCAAAATACCTTCTGCTTCTAAAATACCTGTATCCGCAACTTGTCCACCACTTTCTGCATAGAAACAAGTAGTATCTAAAATGATCTGCCCTTCATCTTCTAAGGAATCTACTCTTTTTCCATCTTTAAATAACGCAAGGATCGTTCCATCACATGTTAAATAATCATATCCTACATACTTGCTTTCTTCAGTAAATTCCATAAGATCTACATGTTGTGAAGCAAAAGATTCTTTAGTGTTACGTGCATTACGAGCACGATCTTTTTGAAGTTGCATCTGTGCATCAAATTCTTCACGAAGCACTTCCAGTCCACTTTCCATAGCAATTTCCTGTGTCAATTCAAACGGGAATCCATAAGTATCATACAATTTAAATACAATTTCTCCAGAAAGCTTTCCATCCTGTGCTTTTTGAATTTCTTCATCTAATAAAGCCTGTCCATTTTTTAATGTCTTTTTAAACGTTTCTTCTTCAATCTTGATCAATCGTTGATTAAATTCTACATGATCTTGTAAATATGGATAGAAATCCTGCATCGTATCGGCTACAACAGGAACTAATTTATATAAGAAAGCATCATCCAATCCCAGTTTTAATCCATAGCGAACAGCTCTACGAAGTACACGACGTAAAACATAACCACGACCGCTATTTGAGAAATTAGCACCATCGCTTAATGCGAAAGTAACTGTACGAATGTGATCGGCAATAACACGATAAGCCATCTTATATTCACCCTGATAAGGATACTTAGCTAATTTCTCTGTCGCATGAATAATTGGTAAGAATAAATCCGTATCAAAGTTTGTTTCACCATCCTGAATCAAAGCAACTAAGCGCTCCAATCCCATTCCGGTATCAATATTTTTTTGTGGTAGTTCTTTATAGTCTTTACGATCAATAGAAGGATCACAATCATATTGCGAAAATACGATGTTCCAAACTTCAACATATCGATCATTTTCCATTTCTTCAAAAAACAAACGTTCTCCTAAACCATCTGGATCATACTTTTCACCACGGTCAAAGAAAATTTCTGAATCTGGTCCCCCAGGTCCTTTTCCAATTTCCCAGAAGTTATCATCTGTTTTTAAGATATGTTTAGGATCCACTCCACATTTCTCTGTCCAGATACGATATGCATCTTCATCATCTGTATAAACTGAAATGTACAAGCGATCTTTATCGATACCCATCCATCTTTCACTTGTTAAAAATTCCCAGGCAAATGGAATCGCTTCTTCTTTAAAATAATCTCCAATACTAAAATTTCCCAACATTTCAAAGAAGGTATGGTGACGTGCTGTCTTTCCAACATTTTCAATATCATTTGTACGAATACTCTTTTGTGCATTGGCAATACGGTTACAACGCGGTTTTTCGCTGCCATCAAAATACTTTTTCAAGGCTGCAACACCAGCATTAATCCATAATAAAGTTGGATCATTGTTTGGAATCAGGCTTGCCCCTGGTTCAATCATGTGTCCTTGTTCTTTAAAATAATCTAAAAACATTTGTCGTACTTGATTTCCACTTAGATTTTTCATATCGTTCCTCCAATAAAAAAACGCCCCTATCTCTAGGAACGTTATCAACGCGGTACCATCCTAGTTCGTCTTCTATACAGAAAACGCCCTTAATTGCTCTTTAACGCAGAATACGGCTTAACTCCAAAGTAGCTTCAAATAGTCTCATTGTAAAGCTTACACCTAACGCTTTATCTCTGATTGTCCAGATTCCATTCTACTTATCTTCTTCACCATCAAGCTCTCAAATTCTAGCATTCTTTTAAGATTTTGACAAGTAACTTCAATCCTTCTTGAAGTTGATTGATCTCTAAATAGGCAAAAGAAACTACAAATCGGTTCTTTTCAGGTTTATCAATACCAATACCATATTTTTCACATTCATGAATAAATTTAGAAATATTTCGATTTGTCATATCAATTTGATAGCTGAAATATGCCTCTTGTAAAAGTACTTTAAAACCAGAAGATGTAAAAAGATCATATGTTAACTGTTCCTTTTTCGCATATTCCCTTTTTAGTTTTCGAACATGTTTTTCCAAATATCCATTGGCAATATATTTTGCCAATACAAGCTGCTCCAATTTGGATGCTGTTGGTCCAAAACTACTCTTAGATTTTTGGTATGCCTGATGATACTGTGTATTTAAAATCATGTAACTCAAACGTAAAGATGGTAATAATAAACGAGAAAATGAACTAAAATAAATCACATTATCCATTACACTAGCTGATTGAAGAGCTTGTCTTGGCTTTGAATGATATGTCAGTTCGCCATTGTAATCATCTTCAAGAATCAAAAAATGATGATCATAGGATAATTGTAGAATCTGATCGCGTATTTTATTATTCAAAGGTAAAAAATCACTACCAAAACATGCTGTATTTATATATAAGATATCGATAGGCAAAGAAGATAATTCATGCAAATACCTTTCTTTTGATAAAAAATGACATTTAAATCCAAAAGAGTTAAATACATGCAAAACTTCTTCAGAAACACCTTCTTCCATCGCAATAGAAATTGGTGTTTTTAAAAGTGAACAAAAAGTAAACAATAAGGACTGAAATCCAGAACCCACAAGTATCTGATCTTTTGATGCCAATATTCCACGATTGTGATAAGCATATTCACTGAGTGCAATACGCAAAGCAAGTTCTCCTTGATTATCCCCATATGTAGAAATCAAAGGCGTATCTTGGTATACATCTTTCATATATCGTTTCCATATACGAAGATCAAAACTATCCTGACTTACGGCATGACTTCTAAAATCATACTTATATTGCTTAGGAGCATCCGATATAGAAGCTTTTGAAACACTTTGTTTTCTATGAAGCTGATAAGGTTTGATATCCACTATAAATCTTTTTTTAGCTACGCTGACAATATAGCCATCCATTACTAATTGTTCATATCCTCTTTCAACACTTGTTTTAGAAAAGCCAAAAACTTCAACGCTTTTTCGAATACTTGGTAATGCGTCCCCATATTGTAAATATCCTTTTTTTATATCCGATACAAATTTATTGTAGACCTGCATATATTTCTTCATAAACTGTCCCTTTAAAATTTAACATAATTGTATATTTTATAAAAGACACTTTATGCGTAAAATAAATTTGAAAGAAGGAATATTATGAAAACAAACAAACAAATACAACAAATTGTACTAAGCGCATTAGGAATTGCCATCGTGTTTGTCGCAACCATTTTGATTCGCATACCAAATGCCATGCAAGGATATGTCAATATGGGAGATGGATTTATTCTTCTCTTTGCCTCTTTTCTAAGTCCTGCTTTATCATTTCTTGTAGGCGGTTTAGGCAGCGGATTAGCCGATATTGCCGGAGGTTACGGCTATTATTTTATCTTCACTCTTATCATTAAAGGATTGGAAGGATTTATAGTAGCTTATCTGTTACAAAAAAAGGATCGTCCTGTTTATCGTATGTTTACCTATCTGCTTGGTTCTTTGATCATGATCGGCGGTTATTTTATTGCCGATACAATTGTTAATCAAAGCATTTGGCTTGGTGCAGCTAGTATATGGGGAAATTTATTCCAGGCGGCTATGGGATTTTGTATAGGAATTATCGGATATCCTTTATTACAAAAAGTTCATTTTATATCAGCCGACAAGGTCACACGATAAAGTGTGGCTTTTTTAATCTCATTTATTGACCTTACATTTAAAACACTTACTTTAATTGATCTATCATATTCATTTTAGATTTTAAAAGAAACTTTACAAATTAAAGGAAATAGAAAATTATGTTTGTAAAATCAGTGTATTAAATATAAAAAAAAGAATGTGTTACCACATTCCTAATTTTTTAAATGGTCCCCGAGGCCAGACTCGAACTGGCACGGTATCGCTACCGGTGGATTTTGAGTCCACTGCGTCTACCAATTTCACCACCCGGGGATATCTTTATCGCTCGTGCCTGTTTATTATAACGAATAAAAAAATTAAAATCAACTGTTTTTTTTAAAAGTGTCGCCATTAAGGAAAAATGTCACCCTTCGTTAAGCGAAAATGTCACCTGTAATAATCAAACAGATATAATCTTCTTTATCTTGGAATAAAGGAGGTTCTATGAAAAAAGACAAAC
>CABVDD010000018.1 GCA_902497095.1 uncultured Faecalicoccus sp. | reverse complement strand
AAAAGTAAAATCAATGAAATTCTTCCAGGTGTGGAATTTACTTTTTCACTTCACGTCCGAAAGGATATCTTTTTTAAGAAATATTGCGCATTGAAACTATTTTCACAATATTTTATAATAAGTGTAAAGAAAATCGAGGTTATTTTATGCCAAATACACGTTATGAAATTAGTGAATCCCCTTTAGACAAAATCAAAATGACATTATTGTACATTTCACAAGGCGTATATGGTGCAGATTGGCACAGTAGTATGCATACACATCATTGTACGGAATTGTTCTATGTCACAAGAGGAACCGGTCTATTTCAGACTGAAGAAGAAACAACGACACTTCATGAAGATGATCTAATGATCGTTAATCCAAATGTCAGTCATACAGAGATTGGAATCAAAGGTGAAACATTTGAATACATTGTACTGGGTTTTGAAGGTATGGAGTTTTACAACATTGATTTTAATCAACATATCCAAGTCTTTAAAGCAAACTATCAAGATTATAAACACGAAATTTTGTTTTATTTAAAAACCCTTTTACTGGAAGCAAAAAATAAAGATCAACATTATAAAGAACTTTGTCAAAATTTATTAGAAATATTAATGATCAATATCATACGAAGATCAAACATACAATTAACTGTTTCTCCTAGCCAAAAGGTAAATAAGGAGTGTATATTCGTTGAAAATTACATCAATGATCACTATAAAGAAAATATCACATTAGATCAATTGGCTGAACTGGCTTACGTAAACAAATATTATTTGGCACATACTTTTAAGAAACAAAAAGGGATTTCTCCGATAAACTATTTATTGGAAAAAAGAATTGAGGAAGCTAAATATCTTTTGCGGACAACAAATCTTTCAGTCAATGAAATTGGAAGAATTGTCGGATTTTCATCACAGTCTTATTTTGCTCAGAGCTTTAAACGTGCTTTAGGAAAAACACCATTAGAATACCGGAAAAATAAATCTGAAATTGAATAAGGCTTTCCAAACGGAAAGCCTTATTTTTGTATATCATGTAGAATTTTTTCAATTTTATTTCCTTGTTCAAGACTTGTATCTTGTACAAAGATCAAATCTGGCATTTTACGAATCTTGATTTTCTTCGCAAGATTTGAACGTATAAAACCTTTGCTTTGATTTAATACGCGCATTCCTGCATCATTACGATCTTGTTTTCCTAAAAAAGATACATAAACTTTAGCCAAACTTAGATCCTTTGTACATTGTACATCGGTCACTGTCACAAAACCAAGTTTAGGATTCTTTAATTCAAACTGCAGGATATTTGAAATTTCCCGCATTAGAATATGATCCATACGATCTGCTTTTAAAACAGCCATTATTCCTGCACTTCCTGATCTTCATAAGCTTCAATGATATCATCGACTTTGATATCATTATAATTTTCAATGGTCATACCACATTCAAAACCATTAGTGACTTCTTTTACATCATTTTCAAAACGACGTAAAGAACCAAGCTTTCCTTCATAGATAACGATTCCATCTCGAATCAAACGCACTTTACAATCACGTTTGACACTTCCATCAGTAACCATACATCCGGCAATCGTACCTACTTTAGAAACTTTATAAATTTGACGAACTTCAGCTTGACCGATAACAACTTCTTCGTATACCGGTGCCAATAACCCTTTCATGGCACTTTCTAATTCTTCCAATGCTTTATAGATAATATTATGTAGACGAATCTCTACACCTTCTTCTTCCGCTTTTTTACGAATGGCAGCACTTGGGCGAATATTAAAGCCATAAATTATCGCATTTGATGCACTAGCCAATAAAATATCAGATTCTGTAATCGTACCTACAGTAGAACGAATGACATTAACACGAACGGTATCCACATCCAATTTTTCCATACTGGCTTTTAAGGCTTCGGCCGAACCTTGAACATCCGCTTTGATCAAAACGTTGATCTCCTGAATATCTCCTTCTTCGACTTTTTTTGCCAAGTCTTCCAAAGACATAGCACTCGATTGATTACGTTCTTTTTCAATTTGTTTTTCCAAACGGTGAGAAGCGATTTCCTGTGCTTTTTTGTAATTAGGATATGTCATGAAGACATCTCCTGCACGCGGTACATCATTTAAACCAATGATTTCTACCGGGCAACTTGGTTCTGCACTTTTTATTTCCATACCACGATCGTTTGTCATCTTACGAACACGTCCATAAGAGCTACCAACTACGATACTATCTCCTGTATGTAAAGTTCCTCTTTGTACCAATAAGGTGGCAACTGGTCCACGTCCTTTATCAAGCTTGGCTTCGATTACAGTACCACTGGCCAATGCATCCGGATTGGCTTTTAACTCCTGCATCTCAGCAACCAATAACATGGTTTCAAGTAAATCAGAAACTCCTTCTCCCGTTTTTGCGGAAATCTTGGCAAAGATCGTATCGCCGCCCCATTCTTCAGGCATGATACCTAAATCGGACATCTCTGACATGATTCGATCTGGATTGGCTCCTGGTTTATCCATCTTATTAACCGCAACTACAATAGGAACACCAGCTGCTTTGGCATGATCCACTGCTTCTTTGGTCTGCGGCATAACACCATCATCAGCTGCGACAACAATAATAACAATGTCTGTAACTTGTGCCCCTCTTGCACGCATAGATGTAAAGGCTTCATGTCCTGGTGTATCTAAAAAAGTAACTTTTCTACCTTTTACATTAACCTGATATGCTCCGATATGTTGTGTAATACCACCAAACTCTTCGCCGGTTACATGTGTTTTACGAATCGTATCCAATAAAGTAGTCTTTCCATGATCGACATGACCCATGATCGTAATCACTGGTGGTCTTGGCTGTAATTTAGATTCATCTTCTTCAATGTTATCAATTTGTTCTTCAATATCATCTTCATCAATAACAACTTCTTTATGTGCCTCACAATTGAACTCCATACATATTAATTCAATGTCTTCATCACTTAAAACTGTATTGATCGTAGACATATTTCCCATCATAAAGAGAAATTTTATGATATCGGAACTATTTCTTTTTAACAAGTTAGCTAACCCGCCAACTGTCAAAGGTTCTTGATATGTAATTTCTTTTGGATATTCAACTTTCTTTACCGGCTGCTGGCGATTGTTGTTTCGTTGATTTCGATTTCGATTCGGTTTCTTCTTCTGTTTGTTGTAAGCCATTTGACATCACCATTCCCTTTCTATCATTCCATACTTGTTTTGCTAAAGAAGCATCCAATATGGAAAATGCTACAAAAGATCGTTTCGTGATCTGATCAAATATATCAGGATCCACACCAAAATAAGGTATTTGATACGTATGACATTTGTCTTGTATCTTCTTTTTGGAATTTTGTCCAATCAAGTTGGAATAGACGACAAGTTTTGCCTGTTGTTTTTGTATGCTGGAGATCAATTTACTTCCATAAGCGACTTTTCCAGCTCTAAAGGCGATCTGACAATACGAAATCCACTTATTCGTCTTCACAAAGTTTTTCTAGCTGATCATAGATATCAGCCGGAATTTCCATCTCCAAAGCTCTATCCAGCGCTTTATTTTTACGGGCAAGAGCAATCGTTTCTTTATTTAAAGAAACATAAGCCCCATGTCCATTCTTTTTTCCTGTCAGATCAATTTCAATTGCTTTCTCCGGTGTTCGCACCACACGAATCAGTTCCTTTTTAGGAAATCGCTGCTGTGTCACCACGCATTTTCGCATCGGTATCTTACGCATACAAACTCCTAGTCATCATAGTATTCGTCGAATTCTTCATAATCGACGTCTTCATCCCAGACATTTTCTTCTTCCATCTGCTGTGCTTCAATTTCGGCAAGTTCTTCTTCAGAATAAATCGGCTTCATCTGTTCAAACTGCTGCTTAGCTTCGCTTAGATCATGCTTATCGACTGTTTCTTTTACTTCTTCTTGTTTTTTCTTTGTTTTTACCGGTGTGGATTCCTGCTTGTTGGAAGCATCGGCAAAATTTTCAAATTTAGAAGTATATTCTGTGCTTGGAGCAATACTTGCCTTTTCTTTACGCTTAGCTTTGGCAATACGAGCCGCTTCTTCCATTTCATCCAATTCTTTTTTCTCTTGTTCTTTTTCAAACAAAGTTGTTGTATTTTGAAGCGTCATATCTTCTTCTGTATCTAATAAAACATCATCATCGTATGTAAAGTCAGCTACATCAACATTTTCGATTTCAGTTGGTGCTTGATTCAATTCTTCAATACGCTGTTGTTGCTTATAAGCACGTTCTTTAGCCTTTTTAGCTTCGTATTCCTCTTGCATAGCTTTGGAAATGGCCATATAGTCAATTCCTGCTTCTTCCATTTCCGCATCCGACTTGATATCAATTTTACGATTTGTCAACTTCACAGCCAGACGAGCATTTTTCCCACGTTTTCCAATAGCTAAAGATAATTGACTTTCCGGTACGACCACGATCAATCCATCTTTGACATTTTCATTTGGAATTACCGCAATCGCTTCACTTGGACTTAAGGCATTTTTGATTAGATCCGCAATATTATCAGACCATTCGAAAATATCAATTTTTTCACCATGTAACTCATTTATGATCATTTGAACACGAGAACCACGAGGACCGATACATGCACCGATTGGATCAATATTTTCATTGTGCGTATAAACCGCAATTTTACAACGTTCACCAGGTTCTCTGGCAATTGCTTTGATTTCAATGATGCCTTGATAAATTTCTGGTACTTCACGCTCAAATAAACGACGAACAAAAACTGGCGTTGCACGTGATACTAAAACTTGAGCCCCTTTTGTTTCTTTATTTACTTCTGTAATGACTACAAGAAGATTTTGCCCTTCATAGTATGTTTCACCAGGAATTTGCTGGCTTTTTTTCATCATCGCAAGCGTCTTTCCGATATTTACAATTACGAATTTAGGCTCTACCGTTTCCACAGTTCCCATGACCATCTCATCAACTTTGTCGCAATATTCTTCATATACAATTTGTTTTTCAGCCTCGCGAATCTTCTGTTTGATTACATTTTTTGCCAAAACAACGGCAGCACGATCGAATTGTGTATAATCTACTTCTTCATCGATCATATCGCCAAGTTTGGCATCTTTATTTACTTTCTTTGCTTCTTTTAGTGAAATTTCCAATTCATCATCTTCAACTTCTTCAACAACTACTCTTTGATGATAGATATGAATGATTCCATCCTTGATTTCTGTTTTTACATAAGCGTCCGGAATTTCAATATGCTTACGATACGCTTTTGTCAAAGCCTCCTTTAAAGCTTCTTCTACAATTTCTGGTGTCAACTGGCGATCACTTTCAATCCCTAATAATGCAGAAGCAATCGTATCCACTTTTTGTTTCATGTCCGTCTCCTTTATACTTTAACAGCTGTTCGAATCAGCGCAATATTTTCTCTTTCAATTTCCATCGTTTTGTTTCTTGTCTTATCTTTATATTGGATCACAATGGAATTTTCTTTAATTTCTTTTAAATCTCCAGTTACAGCATCCATTCCCTGCTTTGGATCTTTTAGTTTACAATGCACATAGCTTCCAAAAGCATTCTGTAACTGTTCTTCATTTTTTAGTTCCCTTTCCGCTCCTGGAGAACATACTTCCAACATATACTCAGAAGCAAACCAATCTTTTTGATCTAATACTTCGCCAATGGCATCGCTGCACATAGCACAGGTATCCAGATCCATGCCTCCTTTTTCTTTTTCTACACTAAAGCGCAATAATGGCGGATCTTGATTTGGTATCCATTCAATGTCATACAACCTGCATCCAAGGTTGGACAAAACAGGCTCGATCCACTCTTTGAGTTTGTCCATACTTTCTCCTTTTCAAAATGAAGGAGTGGGTTTCCCCACTCCTTGTTTCAATACATGCATAACATAGCATAAACTACGTATAAACGCAAGTGATTATTTGTTTTCTTCTAATTCAATATGACGTAAAATAATGGTTTCGATCAATTCGGCTGCCAATTGAGGATCATCATTACATACGATGTATTTGTATTGGTACACCATCTTCATTTCATTGCTGGCTTTGGCAAGTCTTTGTTGAACGATTTCCTCAGGTTCTGTACGACGTCCTCGAATACGTCTTTCCAATTCTTCCATTGAAGGCGGTACGATAAAAATGCTGATCGCATCCGGACATTTTTCCTGTACCTGTGTAGCTCCTTGCACTTCAATTTCCAACAGAACGTTTTTTCCCATATCGCGTAAGCGGTTGACTTCCTTTAATGGCGTTCCATAATAATTGCCGACAAATTCAGCATATTCCAATAATTCACCATCTTCAATGGCCTTTTCAAACTTTTCTCTTGTCGTAAAAAAGTAATCAACACCATCTTTTTCTCCCTGTCGCGGTTTTCTTGTCGTCATAGAAGTAGAATACGCCAGATTTAATCTTTCATCTTCTGAGAAAATCTTTCGTATCGTTCCCTTTCCAACACCGCTAGGCCCACTTAATATAATCAATAGCCCACGTTTCATTCCCTTTTCTCCTTTTTTTATTACTAACATTTTACACCGATTGTCCACAGTGTCAAAAGAAACTTAAGATTATGTTATAATAATACAGCTAAAAGGAGGAAACTATGGCATTAGATGGTTTATTGTTGCATGTTATCAACAAACATTTACAGACGCTTTGTCCATGTAAATTAAATAAAATCCAAAACATCAGTGATGAAGAACTCTTATTTGTACTTCGAACGTATTCAAAGACTGAAAAATTAGTTATAAACGTACACTCAAATACCAATCGTATTTATCTAAATGATTATTCCTACCCTTCACAAATGACACCTTCAAATTTTGTCATGGTCTTACGAAAAAAATGCAATCAGGCCATTATTGAAGACATAAAACAAATTGGTTTTGATCGTATTTTAGAAATGTCCATCGTAGCCCGTGATGAGCTTGGTGATATTCAAAAATATAAATTATATATTGAACTGATGGGAAAATATTCAAATCTTGTTTTTGTGGATGCCAAGGGTATCATCATAGATGCATTAAAACGTATACCTGTTTATGAAAACTCGAAACGTTTGATCCATCCAGGAGCGCAATACACACTACCAGATCCAGGAATAAAACAAGATCCACTCCATGTTACACATATTGATACTGATACCAGCCTTGTTAAACAAATCTATGGGTTTTCTCCCTTGTTGTCAAAGGAATTTCTCTATCGATTAAACGAAGGACAAGCTTATGAAACGATCTTACAGGAGCTACTGAATTCTTCTTCACTTTATGTTTATGAGAAAGATTTTCATGCATTAGAAATGCTACATCTGCATCAAAAACCAAAGGTTTTCCCTTTTATGGAAGGCTTTCATCATCTGTATCAAAAAGAAGAACAAAAAGCCCGTATCAAAGAACAATGTGGTGATGTATTTCGGTGTGTAGAAAAAGAAAAGAATAAAGCTATAAAAAAGCTTCCTAAATTACAAAGCACATTGGAACTTTCTCAAGATTATCAAAAGTATCAAGAATATGGAGATCTTTTATTTGCATACATGGATGAAGTACCAAAAGAGCCAATTATAGAAGTACCTTCTTTTGAAAAAGATGAATGGGTACAGATTCCCATTGATATGCGATATGATCTTAAACAAAATGCGAATAAATATTATCAAAAATATCATAAACTGAAACGATCTCTTGCGATCTTAAACGAACAAATTGAAGCATGTAAAGAAGATATAGCTTATTTTACACAACTCGAAGAACAACTGGCACATTGTTCTATAACCGATGCACTGGAAATCCGAGAAGAATTAGTCAAAAATCACATTTTGTTTCTTAAAAAGAATCAAAAACATACAAAACATAAAAATAAACCAAACTTATTATGTCTTCAAAAAGATGACTTTATGATCTTTGTAGGTAAAAACAATCTTCAAAATCATTACATAACCCATCAAATTGCCCGAAAAAACGATTTATGGTTCCATGTAAAAGATTATCACGGATCACACGTATTATTAAAAAGTGAAACTGTTACAGAAGAACAAATTCGAATGTGTGCAAACCTGGCTGCTTTTTATTCCAAAAGCAAAGACTCAAGCAGTGTTCCTGTAAATTACACAACGATTGCAAATTTAAAAAAAGTTCCTGGTGCTAAAACTGGTTTTGTGACTATGAAAACATATAAAACCATTTATATAGATCCACAAGAAGCACCAATTGAAAAGTGGATCCAAGAATATAAAAAAATCTGATCGCAATGACCAGATTTTTTTTAACCTTTTATTTCTACTGTAGATCCATCCGGACCCGGTGTATTTTTTAAATAATCAATAATTTCCTGTTTTTTATCCGGTTTACAAGGTTTACATAAAAACGTATTTACCTCTTGTGTTACCATGGCTTCAGCCATTCCTGAACATCCCGGATAACCACAACCTCCGCAGTTATAGCCAGGAAGCATACTTGTTACTTTTTCTACACGTTCATCCGCTTCCACTTTTAAAAATCGATCGGCAAAGCCTAAACCTAATCCTAAAAGTCCTCCTAGTACAAGCATCATAACAACCGCAATCAAAATCGTATTCAACATATCCTATTCTCCTTCTTTCTTCGTATGATGAGCAGGATTGTGTGAGCAGGAGAAATCATGACAACCTTCACAATCGGCTTTCAGATCTTCACATCCTTCTGGTAATGGTGTTTTCTTATTCAATAAATATAAAACGATATAAATCAATACCAGAGCTCCAAAGAACAATGCTGCTAAAAGATATTTCATTATACGATACCTGCTAGTCCAGAAAAGGCCATAGACATAATGGCAGCGCAAATCAAAGCAATTCCGTTTCCTTTAAATGCAGAAGGTACACTGCTTAATTCCAAACGTTCACGAATTGTTGAAAAAATATAAAGTACAAGAGCAAAGCCTAGTGGAGTACCTATAGAATATACTAACATATGTGAAAAATCATAAGCATTTGTGATATTGACCAAACAAACATTTAATACAACACAGTTGGTAGTGATCAAAGGAAGATAAACTCCTAAAGATTTATATAGACTTGGACTGTACTTTTTAATGAACATCTCTGTTAACTGTACCAAAGATGCGATAACTAAGATAAAAGTAATCAGTTCCATAAACTCTAATCCAATTGGAACCAAAACCAAGTAATATAAAGCATAGGTAACCAAGGCTGCTACCACAATAACAAACACAACGGCAACGCCCATACCTAAAGCACTTGATTTTTTTTTAGAAACGCCCATAAACGGACACATACCTAAGAATTGATTTAAAATGACGTTATTGATCAATACACTTGTTACCAATAATGTTACTAACTCACTCATATCCTACTTCTCCTTCGCTTTTTCCTTTGCTTCAAGGTGTGCTTTATAAGCACCTAAAGCTGAGGCTAAACAAGCAAATGTAATAAAGGCACCTACTGGTGATCCAAATAAAGAAATTGTGTAATCTTCAGGAAATAACGTCACATTCAATATAACTTGCGCTGTATTAAATGGATTAGTGATCAATATACCACCTGTAGAAAGCACTTCACGAATAATGGACATTGATAAAACCGCAAGAGTGTAACCAAGTCCCATACCAATTCCATCTATAGCACTGGCTAAAATACCATTTTTACTGGCAAAACTTTCAGCACGTCCCAAAATGATACAGTTTACAACGATCAAAGGAATAAATACACCTAAGCTTTCATTTAAAGCTGGTGCAAAAGCTTGAATCAACATCTGAATGATCGTTACCAATGTCGCAATGATCACAATATAAACCGGGATTCGTATTTCATCCGGAGTAATTTTTCGAATCATGGAAATGATCACATTGGACATTGTTAATACAATGATTACTGAAACTCCCATACCAATCGCATTATTGATACTGGTAGTGATCGCAAGAGTCGAGCAGATTCCTAGAAATAACGAGAAAACTGGATTATCTTTGATCAAACCATTTTTAAAATTTTTTAACTGATCCATGATCTGCCTCCTATTCCATGCTTTCTACTACATCGGCTGCTTCGTGGATACCATCAACCACAGGACCCGAACTAACAGTAGCCCCCGAAATCGTATCCAATTGTCCATCGGCCGGATTTCCTTCTAATGATTTTCTAAATGGTTCATCTAAGACCTGTGTTCCTAATCCACTGGTATCACCATTAGAAATCGCAATAAATTTATCGATGTTTAAATCATTTTTATCAATAGAAACCAAGAATGTTGTTCCTTTACTATAACCAGAAACGCTCATATTGAAAATGTAGAAATCTTTATAGGAATATATTTTGTTGATCGTTTTTGATTCGATTGATGAAAGATCAACATCTTTAAAATCTTCAACATTGGCATCCGGATACATTTCCAACAAAGTTTCTCTTTCCTGCTTTGCCTCATTTTCGGCAATAACAGGCGCTGTCAATTCATTAAAGTATGCTAATGCCCCACCGGCAATGACAGAAACAATCGCTAAAAACAAAGTTAAATGAAGAATTTTTTTCATAATGTTTCCTCCATTCTAACTGTTTGAACCATAGCCGTTTTTTCTGTTGCGGTAGCAGCTGTTGTAACAGGTTCAACAGAAGTAGCCGCATAGAAAGATACGGCAAGTCCTAAAATGGCTAAACAAGCTGCCATAATATGGGCTTTTTTCTTCATGACTAACTGAACACCATCTAAACTGCTTTCAATCATTGGTGTAAACATGTTCATTAATAAAATGGAATATAAACAACCTTCTGGAAGATTTGCTTTTAAGCGCAATAAGACAGTGATGATTGCAGCACCTAACGCAAAGATCACTCGACCTTGTGCACTTGTAGGACTGGTAACTGGATCTGTCAACATGAATACTGCACCAAAGACAATACCGCCAGTAACCATATGTAAAAGCGGATACCAGATAAAACCAGGAATACCATTATAAGAATCAATACCACTTAATACAGCAATAACAGCTGTCAAAATACATATCGTTCCTAAATACACAACTGGAATTCGCCAATCGATGATCTTACGAACACTAAACCAAATACCAATCAATATGATTGCTAATGTAAAAGTCTCACCTAAAGCACCATCGTAAAAACCTAAAGCCAGATTCATGAAACCACCATATTGTGATAGAAAGGAATCTAATGCTTCAGCAGAAGCTGGAAGCCAATTAAATGTATTTGCCAAATATGCCGTTGGTGTAGCTCCCGTTGTAATACCTGTTGCTGCAGCACTGGTAAAAGCGGCAAAAATAACAGCTCGTCCTACACCTGCTGGATTAAATATATTTTGTCCAAAGCCTCCAAACAACAATTTACCAAATACAATGGCAAAAATTGTCGCAATGACTAATGCATAGACTGTCATCGTGATAGGAACCATTAATGTCAGGATGATACAAGTAACCCATCCAAATGATTTCTTTAAATATGTTATCGGATTTTCTTTATAAATCTTGGCAAATATTGATTCACAGATCAACATCGTAACTAATGAACTTGCCAACAATAAAATTTCATGTACAACATAACTTGTTCCATATGTTGTACCATTATAGAAACAAGATAAAAGGAAAAGAATCATCAGACCCACTGTTAATTCGAACATGATCTTTTGTGTGGTCAGGCTTCCTTTTAAACTTGGTGATACGTGAAAGTTAAATTTCATAGCTTGACCTCTCTTACTTCTTCTTTTTCAACATCACTGTTTGTTTTGCCTTACGAACATTTTCAGTTACATCAATATGACTTGGGCACACGTATGTACAAAGTCCACACTCAATACACTGCAAGGCCCCTCTCTTTTCCATTTCTTCGGCATTACCGGCTTTAACAGCCATGGCAATACGTACTGGTTGTAATCCGGCAGGACAATGATCACTGCATCGACCGCAACGCAAACAAGCAATGGCATCATCGTCTGCATGTGGAAGAATCGTAATCGCATTCGTTGCACGATCAATGACAAACTGATCATTGACAATCGTTCTTCCCATCATCGGTCCACCGGCAATCAAACGAACATTTTCTGTCGTATAACCACCACAAGCTTTGATCACTTCTTGTACCGGAGTTCCTACAGGACATTCTACATTGGAAGGATTTTTAACTCCCTCACCAGAAACCGTAACAATTTTCTTTGTGATTGGTTCTCCTTTTTCAAAGGCATAAGCTGTCGCAATCGCTGTCGTCGCATTACTGATAATAGTATGTGCTTCAGAAGGAAGTCGATCATATTCAGTATGTAAAATTTCACGTACTAAAACACGTTCCCATCCCATTGGATATACATCGGGAACAGGATAAACTTCCATCCCCTGCTTATCGTGTAATGCTTCCTGCACAACCTGAATCAAATCTGGATGCGTTTTCTTGATTGCAATATACACTTTAGAAACATCCGCCATTTTCTTAAAGATTTCACATCCCATTACAAAATGAGATACATCCTTCATGATGATCTTATAATCTGCAGTGATATAAGGCTCACACTCCACTGCATTAATAATGATACAATCAATACCCTCTGGTTTTTGATACTTCACATATGTAGGGAAACCGGCACCACCTAAGCCAACGATCCCTGCTTGTTTAACTTGTTCAACACATTCTTCTCGTGTAGCCGTATGATAATCTAACGGCAAAAGAGACTGTGTTTTTGTCTGTGTATCATCCAATTCAATGACCATATGATCCATCGGCTTCAACATGGCACTCATTCGTTTTTTTATTCCTCTATAAGTACCTGAAACGCTGGAATACAAAGGTACAAAAAAACCAGACTTTGTTTGCGCCAGTTTGGTACCGATTTGTACCTTATCGCCTTCACTGACAAAGATTTCAAAGTCTGTATTGGCACCTGCAGCCAAAGGGATATAGACTTCTTTTTCCGGCATCAAAGAAATGATGTCATTTTTCTCTGTCAAACCTTTACGTCCCGGAATATGATGATGCATTTCTCCCAGAAACAGTGACATATAAAAATCCCTCCTAATAATTCGTTCTTTCTTATCATATTCTTTTTATTAAGTAACTTCAAGATTTTTTCAGAAACGCTAATAGTATCTTAATACTCAAATTTATAGTATTAAAAAAAGATATATCTTTTATAGTAACTTTCGTTTGAAATATATACTTTGTTAGACTTTTCATAATGGATTGTCTATAATACAGATTATGAAAAAAAAGTATAATTCTCTTAAGACATGGATAGTCATAACATGTTGTTTCTTTGTCCTTATCTGCAGTATTGTTTATTTTATTCAACATAAAAGTGGTAATAAGCCTAATACACATTCAATCGTATTGACCGATATAGGTTTTGATACCTCTATCACTTTTGAAGCTGACTGCACACAAGAAGAGTTTAACTCTTATGTATCCACCTTAAAAGAAAGTTTCATTCATTATAACCAGCTTTTTGACCAATATCATTCATATGATGGCATACATAATGTATATACCTTAAATCATGAAGCTTACAACCAACCTATTGAAGTGGATGATGAACTAAAAGAGCTCATTGTCTATTCTTTAGAATTTAATGAAAAAGATACAGCTTTTGATATCACACAAGGAAAACTTTTAGATCTATGGCATACATATAGAGAAGAAGGTTTAGAAAAGAACGCTCAACAGGAAAGCGGACAACTTCCTACGGATGAAGAAATTCAGCAAGCAAAAACACATTCTGGAAATGATAAAATACAAATACAGGAAAACACGATTCAATTTACAGATCCTGAATTCCAAATTGATCTCGGCGGTATTGCCAAAGGCTATGCGACACAAAAAACTGCTGAAAAACTACAAGAAAAAGGTTTACATACAGGATTTATCAATGCTGGAGGTAATGTTGTATTAATCGGACATAAATCCAATGATTCCTGGAAGATTGGTATACAAAATCCAGACAAAGAATCCTCTTTGTTACGCTTAGAAACATCGACTCCTTTAGCTATAGTAACTAGTGGTGATTATCAACGCAATTATGAAGTTGATGGTGTTTCATACGCTCATATTATCGATCCTAAAACGGGTTATCCGCCTAGATACCATCGCAGTGTTACTATCCTTTGTAAAGATTCAACGTTAGCTGATGCGTTAAGCACTGCTCTATTTTGTATGTCTTTAGAAGAAGGGCAACAATTTATCAAAGAAAATTATCCAGATATTGGTGTCGTATGGATCGATGCAAAAGATACATCTAAAATTAAACCAGATTATTCTACAGATCAGTATAATATTTATGTTACAGATAATTATAAAGATAAAATCACTCTAAATTAGGAAACTGTAATTTTTCCATTAACAGTTTCCTAATAAAATAAAAGGTTTTAAATACTAAAAATAAAATTTTAACCTGCAAACCAAAAATCTTTAAAATCATATTTAAATACACGATACCACCATGTACTACCATTTCCAACCATTGTTTGAATGACTTCATTATTTGAATCTAATTCCACTACTGTAAAAGACTGTCCACTATCTATAATTTTATTATCTTCATAATTTTGAACAGAACTAACATATTCAGAATACTCAACTGCTATTTGTTCTATAAGTGTAAATGTTCTATTGCTTTCGTCTACTAAATATGTCTCATAATAAGAGTTTTTTTCTTCATTTAGGACATCTTCATAGAGTCTATCTTGTGAATAATCATAATCCCTTGTAGAGATAACGGCATTATTGTTATTAAAGAAATATAAATAGTATTGTCCTTCAGACAAAGACTCATCTTTTTCAATTTCAACACAATGCTGTCCAGCATTTAATGAAAAATCCCCTATTTGTTCTAATACTAAATTATCATAACCACTTTCCTGCCAAAAAGAGGAAGAGCCAATCATATAAGCTATCGTCGGATTTGTATAAATATCATCAATTTTGATGATAGTTGATGTTTCTCTAGAACTAATAATGATACTATCTGTATCAAACATACGAATTGAGTTAACATGAACCCAATCAAAATCTTCTTCATTTACATTCAATGTATCAAAATATTTTGATAACAGTTTTCGTAAATCTATCAGATTTGTCACATTCCCGCTTTTTAAGTCAATCTGTATGATTTGATCTTCAATTGTTGATTCTCCTTTTTTGGTAGCTAGTACTAACATATCATTACTGGAACCAAATGTATAATCATGATGTAGATTGTATTCATCTAAATCATAAAACTTTTGTATATAACCTGTGGCATCCATACCAATGATTTGTGAAGAACTTGTACTAAAATACATCAGATTGCCCTTAAACAAAATATTGCAGGATCTATAACTTTTAACCGGAATTTCTGAACGCAATATTCCATCATTATCATATAAAAGAATAAAATCGACCTCTTCATTGTTTTCTTCACTGCGATTTCCTAACATGGCATATAGGCCATCTGATAATTTTTCTGTACTTGTTCCAGTGTTTACCTGCAGTGATAAGTTTTCACTGCTTCCCATTAAAGAAGGAGCATCGTATTCAAAAGCGTATGAATCGATTAACGAACCATCTTCATCATATGCATATAATGTTATTTTATTTTTTGTATCCGGAATGATTCCAATCACTGATCCTTCATGTTCTCTTGAATCTGTTTGTGCTAAAGTGCCTTGAAAATCATCATAACCATCAGCTGATACTTTATAAGAAATCGAAGCTTTTTTGCTTGTTTTAAAATAAATATACAGACCAGTCGTATTAGTACCATAGGGATTTGCCAATATCAATGGGTCTTTTAAAGAAAAAGATTCTTTGTTTTTCATGAATTCAATTTCGTTATGAATTTGATCTTGTATATCTTTTGTATAAAGTAAATCCAAATCAGTACTTATATCAAAAGCGAATACTCCATTATTATTTATTACAGGAATATGTTTAGAAAATGTACATCCCGTAAGAATAAAACTAGTAATTAATACCATGTAAAAAACAAACTTTGATATTTTCTTCATATGTCAACCTCCCCACTTAAATATCCTATTCTAATACAGTTTAACTATAGGTTAGATGAATCAATTTCTTACATAAATAGTTGAACAAATAAAAATCATCAACCATGATTTTTTTGTTTATTATTGTTTTTAATTTTACTTTTCCAGGAGACAGTATCATTCTTTTTTCTATTTCTCCCTTTTGCGATATCACAGTGAATCTGAATATCTTTATTTGTAGTCTTTTTCATATCATCATAAATTTTTTGACAAATTTTATCATCATTACTATGAACGATCGTTTTCAATGGCTCGTTTTTATTCAACGATTGTAAAACATCTTTATAACATTGATTCCATGGATTTAATTGTTTACACCATTCTTTCCCACGTTTATTATAAGCAGTAACATTGACTACTCGATCTAGACGATTTATTTGTAATTCTATTGATGCATCTCCATTTAACGTGATTGCGGCAACCGGATCAAAGTAATACCAATAACTAAAACCAACGATCAACAATATGAAAGTAATAGAAATTGACATCTGTAAAAATAATCTTTTTTTTCTATATACCTGTTTATGAATAAATTTTTTGGTTGCGTCTTTTATCTGATTTGTACATTGAATCGCATTAAAATCACTTTTTATATCAAAACTCATCCAATTCACCTCCCAACTTCTTTTTTAATAAACGTTTTGCCTGATACATCCATGTATAAATAGTATTTACTTTTTTCATTAATATTTCTGCAATTTCAACCTCTTTATAACCCTCATAATAGTATAAATAAATCACAGTACGATAGTTCTCAGGTAAAGATAAAACAGCTTCTAAAACTTCCGGATGCTTAGGAGGTGTGGTAAAAAAATTATGTTCAACTTCATCTAAAGATACAGTATGTGAATTAAAAAAACTTTTTAAAACATCTTTACAAGTATTGATGCTGACACGAATAAACCATGCTTTTTCATGCTCTTCACTTTCAAAACTTTTTTGATATTTTATATACTTCAAAAATACACATTGAAATACATCTTGTGTATCAGCTTCATTTTTTAAATACAAAAAACAAATCCGTGTAATCATATTTGCATACTTTTCAATCGCAAGATTCACTTCCCATTCACTACGCATTCTATCTCCCCTTATTGTAAATATGAAGTGTGCTATATTAACAGCTTTTAATATGTAAATTAGATTTGAAATATCTTGATTTTTTTAAAAATATCTCATCAACTAAAAGAATAAAAACCAGGAATTATATAAGAATAAAAATACATTACCTGAAAATATCGCATTTCCACTATTTCTTATATTTATAATACGATTGAAACTAATGAATCCTTTTATAAATTCCTATAAATTTGTTATATACATCTAATTATTTTTTTCAATATTTTAAATAAAGAGTTATGCCAAAGAGAAAAGTTGATCTATATAAAAAAAGTTGTATTAGAAAACATATATATTGTTTACAATACAACTTCTATTTTTTTATTTATTTAAAATATGTGCACAACGATCACAAAGTCCATCTTCGTTTTCACTGGTTGTATAATTCCAACAACGAGGACATGCATGACCTTGGGCGTGTTCAACTTTTACACCGCAGAATTCATACATTGGAAGTTCTTCATCGGTAAAATCAAATTGTGAAACAATCAACCACTGTTGAGGTTTCTTGACAATTTCTTCCATGATAGCTTTCGTATCTTTGTCTACATGCACAGTAACTTTTGCCTCTAAAGATTTACCAATCACACCTTGTGCACGAGATTCCTCCATGGCTTTTAATACGTCTTTACGAACTTTAAATAAAGTATCCATCTTTTCACGTAAAGCTTCTGTATCAAAATCAAGATCTAATTTCTTAAACTCTGTTAAATGAATAGATTCTTCATCAAAATGCATAAAGTCATTGATTTCTTCACATGTATGACACAAAATTGGAGCCCACAGTTTTGTCAGTACTTCCACAGCCGTATATAGAACTGTCTGTACTTGTCGTCTTTGATTATCATCAATGTTTTCGATATACAGAATATCTTTTGTATAATCTAAATAATAAGCACTTAATTCATTTGTCATCAAGTTACTTAATGTTTGTACTACATCGGCAAAACGATATTCCACATAAGCCTTTTCGCATACATTTACGGCATCATTTAAACGAACCAAAATATATTTATTCAAATCTTCAAGTTCATCAAAAGATAAACAATCCTCTTTGGTGAATGCCTGATTGTCTAAATTTGCCATTAAAAATCTGAATGTGTTACGAACTTTACGATAGTTTTCACTGATTTGTTTCAAGATATTTTGTCCCATGGAACAATCGGCTTGATAATCAACGCTACATGCCCATAAACGTAAAATGTCCGCTCCATATTTCTTAGTGATTTCACTTGGTGCCACGGCATTCCATTGAGATTTTGACATTTTAACCCCTTTTTCATCCATGACAAAACCATGAGAAAGTACTTGACGATATGGCGCTTTACCATAAACGGCTGTACCGATGATTAAAGAAGAGTTAAACCATCCTCGATACTGATCAGATCCTTCAAAATACAAATCAACCGGATAATCATATCCTCGTTCAATCATACAGCCAGTATGACTGGAGCCTGAATCAAACCAAACGTCCATCGTATCCATTTCTTTTTTAAAGATTCCATTTGGTGAATGCTCATTTGTATAGCCTTCAGGCAATAAATCTTTAGCTTCTCTTTCAAACCATACATTCGATCCATATTCACCAACAAGTTTAGCTACATGTTCAAAGATAACTGGATCCATTAAAGGTGTTCCATCTTCTCCGTAAATGATTGGAATTGGTACACCCCAGGCGCGTTGACGTGAAATACACCAATCTCCTCGATCCGCAATCATATTATGCATTCTGCCTTCACCCCAGGCAGGTACCCAACTGATAGAATGAATCTGATCTAATAATTCATCACGAATCTTGTCAATAGAAGCAAACCATTGTGTCGTAGCTCGATAGATGATTGGCTTTTTGGTACGCCAGTCATGAGGATAGGAGTGTGTAATAAATGTCAGATTTAATAAAGCGCCTAACTCATCCAGCTTCATAGTAACTGTTTTATTGGCATCTTCTACATATTGTCCGGCTAACCACTCACCGCAAGATTCCATCATACGACCTTGTTCATCAACATTACAATAAACCGGAAGCTTATAACGCATACCTGTATTGAAGTCATCTTCACCAAATGCTGGTGCTGTATGAACACAACCTGTACCAGCATCAGCTGTTACATAATCTGCCAGCATCAATAAGCTTTCGCGCTCTGGATACAAAGGATGAGTACATGTAATATATTCAAATTCACTTCCCTTGAATGTTTTTACAATTTCAAAAGTTTCACATTCAAATTTTGGACATAATTGTTCAACCAGTTCTTCCAACATGATCAATTTGCCTTTATCTGTATTCACTAAGGCATAAGTCATATCCGGATGAACGCAAATTCCTAAGTTTCCTGGAATTGTCCATGGTGTAGTAGTCCAAATGACAAAATAAGTGTCAGTATCTAAAACACCTTTTCCATCTTTTACCTGAAATTTGACATAAATTGTTGGTGATTTGATATCTTTGTATTCTACTTCTGCTTCTGCCAAGGCCGATTCACTGCTTGGAGACCAATAAACAGGTTTTAATCCTTTATAAATTAAACCTTTTAAAGCCATATCGGCAAAGATTTCAATTTGATGTTTTTCAAATTCTTTTTGTAGAGTGATGTATGGATGATCATAATCCCCAATAGATCCTAAAGATAAAAAACCTTTTTTCTGATTTTCTACCTGTTTCATCGCAAAGTCGTAACAAATTTTTCTAAATTCGGCAATTCCAATTTTTTTACGATCGTAGCCAAGTTTTGTCACAGCAGTTTCAATAGGTAGTCCATGTGTATCCCATCCTGGAATATAAGGAACCTTTTCTCCTAACATAAAATGAGACTTGTTGATGACATCTTTTAAAATTTTATTCAAGGCATGTCCTAAATGAATATCGCCATTGGCATAAGGAGGCCCATCGTGTAGCACAAACGATTTGGCATCTTTTCTTCTTTCCAACATTTTTTCATACAATTTTTGATCTTGCCATCTCTTTTGAAAACCAGGCTCTTTTGTGGGAAGTTTGCCTCGCATTTCAAAAGCAGTTTTAGGCATATGCAATGTTTCTTTATAATCCATATTCTTTCCTCCTGCTTTTCATAAAAAAAACGTCCTCTTCCAAGGACGTCAAAAACGCGGTACCACCTTAGTTCACAGTTAAACTGTACACCTCAATAAGATAACGGAATCATCCGGAATTTCTTACTTTATTTTCAGAAATTCAGCTCCAAAGGGATACCGGTATCCTGCTTCATACAATCTTTTCACCAACTGACTGCTCTCTAATTGAAGGCTTTAGAAACCGACTTGTCTTTGTCATTGCCTATATATATTTTTCAAAACGTAAAACAAGACGATCTTTACGAGTGTGACTTTCTACACCCATAAATTGAAAACGACCGATTTTACGTATAGAAACGTAATCATTATTACATAATCGATCATTTTCTTCAAGAACAACATCGTTCAACTTGACAAATCCACAACGTATACAATCCATAGCCTTAGAACGAGAACAATGTCCTAAGGCTGCAACAATAGCATCCATTCGTAAAGAAGCCACATGAATTTTAATGGTTTCTGTGCAAGCAGAAGGAAAATCAGTTGTATAATCTTCTTTAAAGTGGACAAACGATTGGGCAATCTTATGACATTCACTACAAATAAAACTAGCCATTCCTTCTTTGCACACCAAAAGAATCTGGTTATCATCTACATAAATATCGCCAATCTGATTTCTCTGCAAACCCAAATGCATCAAAGCTCCTAATACATCTTTGTGTGTACACTTTCTTTTTTGCGGTATATAACTGCTTTTTAAGATGACATAATCATAATCAGGTTCACACTCCTGTATTTGTATGCAAGCCATTTTACGTATCGCATTGGGATAGCCACCATAAAAAGAGATAAAAAGATTCTTTGGCGCTTGTTGTAGAACGATCCTTTGTTCTACAGGCGTTAAAAAAGAGGTCAAGACCGGTATTTGCCTTTGACTGGCAAGATCAAAAAGATCTTGTAATCGGGCAATAAACAATTCATGACCTCTATAATATGTACTTCTTATCTCTGATTCAGCCTTAGTCTTCAAAGTCATCTGGATTTCCTAAAGAAATCGATCCCTGTACACCAATTTCAGCTGGTGAACACAAAATGACGTTCTGACCAATTTTCTGGATCTTTCCATCCAATGCAAAGACAACACCTGTTAAAAAATCAATGGTACGTTGTGCATAGTCACGATCCAACTTGTGAAGATTGACTACAACAGCACGTCCTTCTTTCAAACGCTGTCCTACTTCTTCGGCTTCTCCAAAACTTCTTGGTTCAAATAAAACCATTTTTGTCTTAGCACTTAAAGTCGCTGAATTTGTTCTAGTTTTTGGTCTTTCATATCGATTTTGAGGTTCAGCCTCAGTTTCATTGCTTACAGTTTCAACTGGCTGCGCTTCGTATCCTTCATCATCTTCTTCGATTGGTGCCACGAAGTCTTTTACCTTGTCCATAAATCCCATGGGTAGTACCTCCTGTCTTTCAGTATTATATCATAGAAAATAAATTTGAAAAGTGAAATTCTCGAGAAATCACAACCGCGTTATGTACTACTCTTATGCGATCGCTTACATTCTTGATAATCTTGTTTACCCGGCAATCATTTGATCAAGTTGTGTTGCGATATTCTGTGCTTTTTCTTCAGATAAAAATGAATATTTTACCATTTGACGCAAAACTTGTTTTGCCCTTTGTTTGGCCAAAAGCGGATTGACTTGTAAAGAATAAACACTTGGCGCATTAGGAATTCCAGCCAACAAAATACATTGTGCTTCATTAAGATCTTTAGGTTCCACACCAAAATATCCAAGGCTTGCCGCATAAATTCCATAATATCCTTCTCCAAAATAAATAGAATTTACATAAAACTCTAATATTTCATCTTTAGAATATTTACTTTCGATATCAAAAGCCATAAAGATTTCGGCAAATTTTCGTACAAAATTTTTATCTTGTGTAAAGAATTCATTTTTTGCCAGTTGTTGCGTAATCGTTGAACCACCTTCTACAAAAGACATAGCTTTAATGTTATTAAAAATAGCTCTTCCTATAGCCTCTATATCAATACCCGGATGTTTATAAAAATCATGATCTTCTACAGCCACAACAGCTTTAATGTATAATTCTGGTAATTCCTGTAAAGAAACATAATCTTCATGACTTTGGATACTTTGCATCTTTTCTTCTAAGGTTGTTTGATCTACTGCATCTTTATAATCCATATAGCCAAGACCCGCCAGACAGGCTATTGCCATAACAATAAGTAGGAAGAAAAGAGATATCGTTTTACCTATCTTTTTTATCATCTTGCTTTGACAATACGATAATATACTTTAGAGGTCAAGACATATACAACGCAATAGATCAAGGCAAATACACCAAAACAAACAGCTGTAGTGATAATAAATAACTGAATATTATCAAAATATAATAAATTCATTAACTTATCGATCAATGGAAGTGCAAATGTAATATGAATTCCAGCTAAAATCAGCGGTAAAAAGAAAACTGTTAAGACTTGCGAGTTGATCGATTTGCGAATATCTTTTTTCTCCAAACCGACTTTTTCCATAATTTCAAAACGCTCCTGATCCTGATAACCTTCTGTAATCTGTTTATAATACATGATCAATACTGTCGCAATGACAAACAATATGCTTAAGAATATGCCTAGGAACAAGAATCCAGCATAGAGACCCAACATTTCCACTTTAGCCGTATCTTTAAACTCTAAATATGACCAACTATAATCTTTTTCATCTTCGATCTCATCCGTGTTATTTAATGAACTAAACAACGATGCGATTTGTTGTTGAGATCGATTATCCTTAGTGTTAAAAGCTAAGACTGTTGTAGGTGTATCATAAACTGTATAATTATTCTCTAAAGTTTGCTGCATATGTAATACAGAGTCAATACTATCCATAACGATAAACATACTTGGTGTTACCGTAACGGCTGCTTCTTTATTTTCCATAAACTGATTTAATTTCTTTGTCACGTGAAAATTTTGATCACCGATTTGAATCTCGTTTTGATCATAATCAAGACGAAGCCCATAGATCATAATTTCACCTGGATTCAATGTATCTTGTGTATGCATGGCCTGATTATAATCTTCTAAAGGAATCATATAAATATTGATGGCATCATCAATGTCGGTGATTCCACCTTGATCAAAGCCTAGTTCAATACGATTGCCATGCAACAAACCACTCATTGATGTATATCGATAGAACAGCACATCTTCTGCTTGAAGGTTTTGATCATCAATAACCTGCATCAATTTATCTTTTGTATCGTATAAATCATACGCCTTTAAGTAAACAGTGACATCTCTAGGATACCTTTGATCCAATATTTCCTGCATGCCATTCCATAATGATAATGTTGTCGATAACATGACAAGTACCATAGTTGATAAAATACAAATGTTGGCTAAACCGATTGCATTTTGTTTCATACGATAAATCATATTGGATATACTGATAAAATGATTAGTCTTATAGTAATAACGTTTATTTTTCTTTAACAGTTTCAACAAAGTAACACTACCAGCTGTAAACAACAAATACGTACCAATAACAACTAAAATTACCGCGATAAAGAAGAAAGTAAAAGCCATTAATGGATTTGTGATCGTAACAGCCATATAGTAACCCGTTGCCAAACAAACGATTCCAATCAAAGCTAAAACCCATTTAGCTTTGGGTTCTTTTTCTCCAACATTATCACTATTTAATAGCTCGATCGGATTGGCAATATGAATTTGTATCAAAGAAAAAATATACATCAAAACATAGATCGCAAAAAATAAGATAAAACTAAACAAAATACCAGTCGTTGAAATATAAAAGCCAAAATGCACATCGGCTTGAATCATTTTAAGCAAAAGCATATACATCAACTTATCAAATAAGATTCCTACTAATATACCAATGGCCAAGGAAATAAAAAAGCTTAAAAATATTTCATGAAAGATTATACGTGCAATATGCTTTTTTTCCATTCCTAAAATATTGAATAAACCAAACTCTCTTTTTCTTCGCTTGATTAAAAAAGAATAAGTATAAAATAAGAAAATTACTGAAAAAATGATAATAACACCAATACCAAAGCTTAAAAGTTGTTGGACATAGACACCTCCCATTAAGCCGCTGATTCCTTCATTGGTCGATAAAGAAAATACCAAATAAAATATCATGACAGTTAATGAACTGGATAAAAGAAAAGGTATCTGCATTTTGGCATTTTTCTTAAAATTATCCAATGCCAAACGAAAATAAAAGAAATTACGCATGGTGAACACCACCTGTTGCCAGCAGTGTCAGCGTATCAGAAATACACTGATACATTTCATCCATCGTTTTATCACCACGATAGATTTGATGGAAAACTTGACCATCTTTAATAAACAATACACGTTTGGCATGGGCAGCTGCTTTTGTAGAGTGTGTTACCATGACGATAGTTTGACTATTTTCATTCAGTTTATTAAAGACGTTAAGCAATTCTTCAGTAGATTTAGAATCCAAAGCTCCAGTAGGCTCATCAGCCAATATCAATTCTGGATTGGTAATAATAGCTCTTGCCACTGCAACTCTTTGTTTCTGCCCTCCGGAAATCTCATATGGATATTTATCCAATAGATCTTCAATGCCTAATTCACGTGCGATGGGAATCAAGAGCTGGATCATATCATTGTATTTCATTTTCGCTAAAACCAAAGGTAAAAGAATATTATCTTTATTGGAAAAATTATTTAACAAGTTAAAATCCTGAAAGACAAATCCCAAGTGTTCCCTTCGAAAAGAAGATATTTGTTTATCTTTGATTTTGGTAATATCTTTTCCATTTAAACGTACGATCCCATTTGTAGGACGATCCAAAGCCGCCAATATATTCAATAATGTAGTCTTTCCAGAACCAGATTCACCCATAATGGCGACATATTCCCCTTTTTCTACATTAAAATTGACATCGCTTAAAGCTACTACTTTATTGGATGAAAAACGTGTTGTATATATTTTTTTTACATTTCTTACTTCTAATAATGACATACATCATTCCTCCTTTGTGATTTCATTATAGAAAATCCGCCGGATTCGTGACATGGATTTACCTTACACTTTCCTTTTTAATCTTACAATTTTGTAAGAATGTTGTCATTCATGACGAAAACGCCTACGATCTAAGCCCAACATGACACGTGTATATGCATTAGGTTTTGATTCAATAGAAATTGTATGTTCTAAGTTACGACAGATTTCTTTACAAAGATATAATCCTAATCCGGTTGCCTTTTTATCTACACGTCCATTAAAGCCGGTATATCCCTTTTCAAATACACGAGCTAAATCACTGGAACTGATCCCGATTCCATTATCTTCGATCACCAATTGTCCATCATCATTTAAATAGATGCGAATCTGTCCATTTACAGATGTATACTTTAACGCATTAGAAAGAATCTGTTCTAAAACAAAGACTAACCATTTTTCATCGGTCAATACATATTTGTTTGTCAGTTGAAAATCAAGATGAATCTTTCGTGCAATAAAATCAGTAGAAAAATAGCGAATGGATTGTCGAATCATGTCATCCAAGCTCACATCACGAAATAAGAAATCAGATTGTTTAGAATACATACGCAAGTAAGCTAATACCATGTCCGTATATTGATCAATACGCAAAAGCTGACTTTGTATAGCTTTTTTATCTAAATTTTTTTCTTCCAATAAAAGCTGCATTCCTGCTATGGGCAACTTCACCTGATGAATCCACATCGTAAAATAATCCATCGTTTCTTTGATTTGATTTTCATTTTCCATAATTGCTTCAACTCTGGCATGATCCATTTTTTCCAACAAATCATGATAATCTAGTCCAGCTAATGTCATATCTTCTATAGATAATGCAGATACGATATCTTCCTCTCGAATAGCGGCTCTTTGGCGATGTATCAAAACATACTTATAAAAATCAAAACCAATGAACATAATAAAGAAAAATAAAAACAATATGTATCCATATAATAAAGGCTCAATATTTATTTGATACACATAAAAAAGAAACAAGAGCATCAATAATAAAACGAATATTAAAACAAACCAATATTTATGTTCCTGTACATAAAACCGAATCAATTTCATATTTTATAGCCCAATCCTTTTTTTGTTTCGATATAATTCGTACATCCTATGGACTCCAGCTTTTTTCGCAATCGATTCACATTAACACTCAGTGTATTTTCATCCACATAAAAATCAGTTTTCCATAAATAATTCATCATTTCTTCTCGAGATACGATTGAATTCTTTTTATCTAATAAGATATGAAGTATCTTTGCCTCATTTTTTGACAACTCAATTTCCTTATCTTGAAACCACACTTTATTTTCATCAACAAAAAAACGCAATCCATGATGTTCCAAAATATTTATTTTACCGCTAAAATCATATGTTCTTCTAAGTAATGCCTGAATTTTAGCTTATAAGATCTGTAATTCAAATGGCTTAGTAATATAGTCATCCGCACCTTGGCTTAGCGCCATAACAATATTCATATTATCACTCGCACTGGATACAAATAAAATAGGCACTTGGGATACTTTTCGAATTTGGTTGGTCCAATGGTATCCATTTAAAACTGGTAATGTAACATCCATTAAAACAAGATCTGGCTGACACTTAAAAAAAGTGTCCATGACCGCATGAAAATCCTGAATTAATACAACTTCATAATTCCAGCTTTTTAAAAAATCCGCAGTCTTTGAAGCAATGATCTCGTCATCTTCTACAAGTAATATTTTATACATAGTCTTATTCTATCATGTTTTTCTTGATTAAATCTTAAAGTTTTCTAAAAGCAAAAAAAGACCGAATGTATTAAACATTCGATCTCAAGATGCATTATTCCGTTTCAATCAAACCATATCCGCCATCATATCGTTTATATACAACGGCAATTTTTTGTGTTTCATCGTCTGTATAAATAAAGAAATCATGTCCTAACAATTCCATCTTCATAATGGCATCGTCTAAACTCATTTCAACTGGCTCAATGGATTTTGTCTTTACGACAATATCTTCTGAGGATCCATACACTTCGTCATCTTCCAAAAAAGCTTGTGCCAATGAATCTTTATTCTTGCGTGTCAGTCGAGTTTTCTGACGACGAATTTGATCTTCTAACTTATCGATGACCTTATCCACAGCATTATATAAATCATCATCCATCACTTCAGCACGAAGAATGGCAAATTTTGTGGGAATAGTCACCTCAATTTTTTGTTTATGAGGATATGTACGAATCAGCACATTGGCTGTATCCTCATCGCTGATGATAAAGTATTTGTTCAATACATCCAGCTTTTTGTGAATCTTATCAGAGATCCCTTGCGTAACAGTTACGTTTTTTCCTACTACATTGACTTTCATAATAGGTACCTCCTTGTTTATTAGAATTATACCACATTGCTAGGAAAATTAAAATTAAAGCCCTTTCTTTTTAGTCCACTTATGACATTAAGAAAATTTTTCAAAACAAAGATCAACATCTTTTAGTTTTTGCAGCTCTCTCTTATAAGATTCATATTCTGCCTCTGACATATTTTCTTTTCCTGGATACGGAAAATATAAAACACAAGGTTTATGAATCTTTGACAGTGCCATTTGTAGCACGATAACTTGTTCGACCGTTTCTAAATGATCGACAAAAGATTGAAAATCGATGCCAATAGAATCGCAATCCGATTGATTTGCTTCCTGTATCTGATCTAATAAACTTTCATAGTCTTCAAATCTTATTTTTCTCATATCTTACTCCTATGTTTAAATACACATTTCTATTATACATATTTTTTTCAATGAATAGTTAATCACCAGTATATTTAAAAGAGTCGATTTTATCACCAATATACTATATATTTCGTATCGTATCTTAATATATCTTTGACTATTTCAACAAGAGCGATTATTACATAATTTCATAATATGTTTGAGAAGCTTACCTGTTCCGATACAAAACAAAAGCAAGATACGTTTAATCTCGCTTTTGTTTTTATTTATACATCTCTAGAATAGTATCATAACTATCGATACTTTTATCAAAACGATGTAAACCATCTATATACTATATATCCCATCATCATTTTTAGATAATCCATTTAAAGAAAGATCATATACTATTGGTGGATGCTCTAAATCAATTACTTATAAATTACATAACTGATCTACTGATAAATGTACCATTTTAAAAGTAACATATTCTTTTCCATGATTATACTACCATTTTTCCATTGTAAATTTTAATACGCTTTTTATTTTCATTTCAATGGTATTTTCAACTCTATATAAATAGATGTTAATAAAAAGCTATAGGGCTTTGTTCATTCTTAAATGTAAGTCCTTATAGCTTATTTTTGTAATTGATGAAACATATCTAACAATGTACGTATCGTATCAACGTCCACCTGTCCTGGTGCACTTTGTTTTCCCGCTGAGGCAAAAGTCATGGAACTGCCAAAAAATTCACCTAGAATTCTCGAAGGTATCCCCTCCTTAGCCATAGATATCGTAATAAATACTACATTGGGATCTTTTTCTTTAACAAAAGCTGTGGCTTCCATCAAAGCAAATACATCTTCTTTATTTTTTGGCATACAAGCCAGTTTAATAATATCGGCTTTTGCTTGTTTCATTTCCGTCAGTTTATCAATGATCTGCTTCTTAGAAGGCGTTTTCTCAAAATTATGATGAGATGTAATGACTTGAATTTGATTTTCCTTTGCGATTTGTAAAAGTGGATCTAATACATCCTTTCCTAGATCGTATTCTATATCAATCACCTCTGTAACTTTTTCTTTACAAAGTGTTGTATATAGATCTTTATAAAAATCCTTGGAACAATGGATATTTCCACCTTCTCTTTGCGTTCGACAAGTAATCAATAAACCAATATCTGATAAAATATGTTTTATTGTTTTTGCCAATTCTGTATCCTTTGAAAAATCTTTGATATCTTCAAAGGCATCAATACGCCATTCGACAAGATCTATTTTTTGATCAGCCAATCTTTTAGCCTGTTCAAGAATCTTATCATATGTTGTTTCTATGATCGGTACACATATTTTAGGTTTTTTATTGTTCCATTGTATTGTATTCATGATAATCACCATGTTTAGGGTATCAAAAAAATAAGTTTCTGTCACATTTTTCTTGATTTTAAACACATTCTATTGTAAATTATTTTCATAAGGTGAAAACTTATGAAAAATTTAAATGCAGTTTCTTATTTTATGTTTACCTTTAAATAGCCCTGAAAAAACCATTGTGATACATTGGTTCTTTTTTCAGGGCTTTTAAGCATCATGGCATATAATACATGATGCTTTTTTATTACTTTGAAGGAGGTTTACTTATGAGCGATTATGGACTTATCGGTAAAAAACTGTCTCACAGCTATTCTAAGATTATACATGAAAAACTGGCAGCTTATACTTACGATTTGATTCCTTTAAAAGAAGATCAGCTCGATGATTTTTTTAAAAAGAAAGAATTTAAAGGAATTAATGTTACCATTCCTTATAAAAAATCTGTCATTAAATATTTAGATACGCTTGACGAACACGCAAAAGCTATTGGTGCAGTCAATACTATTGTCAATCGAAATGGAAAACTTTATGGATATAACACAGATTATGATGGATTTGATTATATGATCAAGCATCATCATATTTGTATTCAAGATCAAAAAGTTTTAATTTTAGGAAATGGAGGTGCTGCAGCTGCAGTAAAAGCGGTATGTTACGATCATAAAGCTAAAAAAATTTTATGCGTTTCCAGACATCCCAAAGAAGATGCGATCTCTTATGAAGATATTTACAGTTATCATAGAGATGTCGATGTAATCATTAATACATCCCCAGTTGGTATGTATCCTAATATTGATGCCCAAGCCATAGATCTAAATGATTTTCCTAAATGCAAGGCAGTTATCGATGTTGTCTACAATCCAATCTGTACCAAACTTTGTCTACAAGCTAGAGAAAAAGGATTGCTTTATACTGCAGGACTTGAGATGCTGATCGTACAGGCCATTCGTGCCAAGGAGCACTTTTTACAAACAACTACACCACAAAGTGTCATTGATCAAATCTTGTTTGATTTATTATATGAAAAAATAAATCTAGTATTTATCGGTATGCCAAGTTGCGGTAAAAGTACCATAGGAAAAGAAGTAGCGGCACTGTCTCATAAAAAATTTGTTGATCTTGATCAAGAAATTGAGAAGGAAGCACAAAAAACGATACCTGAAATATTTTCTTCCTATGGTGAAGAACATTTTCGAAAGTTAGAAACAAAGATCACAAAAAAAATCAGTGCTGATCAAAACTTGGTCATTGCCTGTGGAGGAGGCATTATTAAAAACGAAGAAAATATACAAGCCTTAAAGCTCAATGGCATTTTGATTTTTTTAGATCGTGATCTTTCACAATTAGAAACTAACGATCCAACACGACCGCTTTCCTACAGCAAACAAGCTGTACAAACCATGTACCAAGAACGGATGCCGTATTACCTTCAATATAGTGATATTCAAATTCAAAATGATGAAAATTGTCATCAAGTTGGCAAACAATGCATTCAAAAAGCACAAGACTATATAAAAGATTCAATTAAAACAGGAGGAGAAATTTTATGATCATCACATTAAAAAAAGAAGCTGAACAACAAAAAATTGACCAGCTGATTCATCGCTTTGAAAGCATGGGATTACAAGTAACCGTCATTTATGGAGAAAACTACAATGTCTTTGGTTTGGTTGGAGATACTAGTAAAGTGGATGAAAAAAATGTAATGGCCAATCCTATCGTAGCCAATGTACAACGTGTAGATGAACCTTATAAACTCGTAAATCGAAAATTTCATCCCGAAGATACGATCATTGATGTTAACGGTATTCAGATCGGAGGCAAAAAGATTGTCATGATTGCCGGTCCTTGCAGCGTAGAAGGAGAAGAACAAATTACCCGTATTGCAAAAGAAGTCAAAGATTGTGGAGCCGATATGCTAAGAGGTGGAGCTTATAAACCACGTACCAGCCCATATGCATTTCAAGGACTCGGTACGGAAGGGATTCAAGACTTATGTATAGCTCGCCAACAAACTGGACTACCTATCGTCAGTGAATTGATGGCCGTAGAACATCTGGATGAATTTGTTCAAAATGTTGATATTATTCAAATTGGTGCCAGAAACATGCAGAATTTTGATCTTTTAAAAGCTGTTGGTCGAACCAAGAAACCTATTTTATTAAAACGCGGTTTGGCAAATACCATCAACGAATGGATCATGGCGGCTGAATACATTATGTCCGAGGGAAATCCAAACGTCATATTCTGTGAACGTGGTATTCGTACTTTTGAAACAATGACTCGTAATACTCTGGATCTTGCGGTCATTCCAATTATCAAAGAACGTACACACTTACCGATCATCATCGATCCTAGTCATGCCGCCGGAGATTGGAAACTGATTGAATCGTTGTCATTAGCTGCCATTGCGGCAGGAGCCGATGGTTTGATCATTGAAGTGCATGATAATCCAGAATGTGCATGGAGTGATGGAGATCAAAGTTTAAAACCTGATAAATATGCCAATTTGGTTCAAAAAGGAAAGAAAATTGCCGAAGTTATCGGTCGTGAATTATAAAAGCAGTATCACATCAGATACTGCTTTTCATCATTGGTTTCAATTAAATCGATACGACGTTTATAATCTGGCATAACTTTTTTTAAAATATCATAAAATGCCGGTGAATGATCCGGTTGTAAAAAGTGCACAAATTCATGACACACAACATATTCTATAAATTCAACTGGATAATGAATCAATTGTGCATTCAATGTAATTGAATTGTTTTCCGGATGGCAAATTCCCCAGCTGCTGCTCATCTTACGAATCAAAATAGCAGGCTTGGAAATAGCATAGTCTTGAAAACGATAAAAGATCATTTCTGAAATATCGCAAAGTACATCTTTGGCATTTGTACGTAAAAACTTCTGGAAAACTTTTTCCATACTCTCTTCATCTTTTGCTTGTATAATCAGTTCATTTTCACATGTCGTAACATGGCTTGTCTTTCCTTTGATTTTTTTGACCTGAAAACTTTTCCCAAAAAGCCGGACCGTTGGAACTTTAGCTTTAAAATAAACTTCATCTAAATGACGTTCCACATATTTATCAATCATTTCTTTTGAACAGAAAGGATTGGCATGCACCACCAATTCTCCTCTGGAGCTGACCCGCATCCGAATTCCTTTTTGTTTAGTCATCTTTAAAGCATATTTAGGAATGTTATTATGGTCTTTAGAAAAAAAATTTGACATAACGGAGCCTCCTAAATCCACTCTCTATGTCCCCTTAATGCTTTGTCATGATATCACATCAAAATTAAAATGTGTAGCATAAAATCAGATACTTTTGAAAATTATCTTTAAAAAGCCTTTATCTATCGAATAAATCAAACATTATATTTTTTATTATTGTTTTGCCCTTTTTAACAGGCTGTCATTTCTTGAGAAAATATGATAGGATGACCGAGGTGATCAAAATGAAAAAGAACCCCTATACACATTCACATGATAATAAACGTTATTATACAATCAATCATTACTTTAAAACCAAGTATCATCACAAAGTCGCAAAGGTTCCGCTTCATGCCGGATTTACTTGTCCAAATCGAGATGGTACTAAAGGCATTGGCGGTTGTACTTTTTGTTCTGGCAAAGGCAGCGGTGATAGTATATTAGACTTTGGCAACAGTTTATCTTGTCAATATGAAACCGGCTTAGATCGAATGCGAAAGAAATGGCCAGATTGTTTAGGATTTGCTTATTTTCAATCATATTCCAATACTTATGCCGATTTAGACACTTTAAAAAAGATATATGAACCATTTTATCATCGTGAAGATGTTCTAGGCATTTGTATTGCGACCCGACCTGATTGTTTATCTTTAGAAATTATTGATTATTTTGCCAAAAAAGCACAAGAAAAGGAAACGTGGATAGAGCTTGGTTTGCAAAGCGCACACGATCAAACTATTGAAAAATTAAATCGTCTTCATACTACACAAGAAGTATGGGATGCATTAGATCAATTAAAAGACACTCCTATATTAACATGCGTACATATTATCAATGGCTTACCTGGTGAAACCAAACAAGATATGATCGACACTGTAAAAAAATTAAGCCAGCATCCTTTTGATGCCATTAAGATCCATATGTTGCATATTATTGAAGATACCACAATGGCTAAACAATATAAGAAACAACCTTTCTATTTACTTTCTCTGGAAGACTACGTTGATGTCGTTGTTAAACAATTGGAGATCTTACCCTATGACTGTATTGTGGAACGATTAACGGGTGATGGTCTTGCCAAAGATTTGATTGCTCCTTTATGGACCATCAAAAAAACAATCGTAACAAACGAAATTGACAAGAAAATGGCTGCCTTAGATACATGGCAAGGAAAAAAGAGCAAGAATTAGTTATCTTGCTCTTTCATTTTTACACAATAATAATTTTTCTTGCCACGACGAAGAATCATATAGTCTTTTACACAACAGCTTCCCTGCTCAATTACTTTCTGCGGATCTGTGACTTTATTTCCATTGATAGAAATAGAGTTTCCTTTGATCCATTCACGAGCTTCACGTTTACTGGAAGCAATATGTGTTTGAATCAAGACATCTTCCAACTTTAATCCACAAGGACAATCAATTTGATCCATTTGTGCCACGGCTTCTAATTTTTGTTCTTCATTCAATTCCGCAAAAGAACCTCTAAATAATGCATTTGTGATTTTTAATGCACTATCCAATCCTTCTTCACCATGTAAATCTTTAACCACATGCATAGCTAAAGCTTTTTGAGCTTCACGTTTATGCGGCTCTTCTTTTAACGAGACTTCTAAGGCATCAATTTCCTCTTTTGTTAAGAAAGTTAATTTCTTCAAATATTCAATGACCTTCGTATCCTCAGTATTAAATAAGAATTGATATAATTCATATGGACTTGTCTTCTTTGGATCTAACCATACTGTTCCACTTTCACTTTTTCCAAATTTAGTACCATCTGCTTTAGTAATCAAAGGCATGGTCAAGCCATAACATTTGACATCAGCATCACATTTTTTTCGAATCAATTCCAATCCTGAAGTAATATTTCCCCATTGATCTTGACCACCAATCTGCATCGTACAGTTCTTTGTTTTATATAATGTATAAAAATCAAGACTTTGTAGGATCATATAAGAAAATTCCGTATAGCTGATACCACTATCTAAACGTTTTTTTACAGTTTCTTTATTGATCATGTAATTTACATTAAACAACTTTCCATAATCACGTAAAAAATCAATGATCGTAATATCTTTTGTCCAGTCTAAATTGTTGACCATTTCAAAGCCCCATAACCTTGAAATTTGAGCATGTAAAGCTTCGTAATTTTTTTGTAAGACTTCCGGTGTCAACATACTTCTTTCACCAGTAGCCTTTGGATCTCCAATAAAACCAGTCGCACCTCCAACTAGCATGATTGGATGATGTCCGTGCATTTGTAATCGCTTTGCCATTAACAAAGAACTGTAATGTCCAATATGTAAAGAATCAGCTGTAGGATCTGTTCCAATATAAAAAGTCAATTTTTCATTGTTGATGGCATCTTCAACATCTGGACTTGTCACATTATCAATCAAGCCACGCCACTTTAATTCATCAAATAATTTCATCATTTGTCCTCCATAAAAAAAACGTCCTTTATAAGGACGTTATAAACGCGGTACCACCTTACTTCATACAAAATGTATGCACTCTAGTCTTTAACGCAGACATACGTCATTATGAAGCTCCAAGGTGTATTCCATAGATATTCTTTACAACTTTACACCATCCCGTTGCTCTCTTTAAAAGAAACTTTCTATGTACTATTTCTCTTCCCAGCTGTACATAAAATTATACGGATTTCACCCTAAAATGCAACCCCTCTTGAAAGAATATACATGGACAAAATCCAATCCATGAATACTTCTAACCTATATCATAATCTTGTACATATAGTTTTTATACAGGTAAATATTGTTGTAAATAAGCTTCTACACTTTCCATATACTCTTTATAAATCGCATTGTCATTTTGAAGACCATGTCCTGAATGAGGACAAATAAAGAAACGATAATCAATGGCATGTTGTTGAAATGCCTTTAAAAGTCTTTGAGCTCCTTTAAACGGCTGTACTTTATCATATTGTCCATAAGCTACAACACTGGCAACACTGTTTTCATCCACATGCATGACAGCCGATATCGGTTTTATTTTTTCTATGTAGGATCCATCCTCTATCATATCTGCAGTTATGGTTTCACCACTCATCACACTAAATAATGCAGCTGCCCCTTCATTTGATTCTTTCGTATTCTTATCAAAACCATATATATCCCAATCTTGTGCATAAAAACTGGACGGTCCTACTGCACCAAATAATAGCTTTACTGGTACTGGTGAGATTTTAGCGTCTCTATACGCATAAATCATAGCTAATGCATGGCCTGCTGAACCTCCGCCAATTGCCATTTTATCAATCGTATATCCATATTTTTCAGCCTCTTTAATAACCATGGGTATAGCTTGTTGAATTTCCATAGATTGTGTATATACATTCGCCTCTGGATTTTTCTCATTTCTTAATGTGTAATTGATACCTGCCGCAACATAACCTTTGGAACATAGCCAGGAAAGCATGTTATGATCTTCTGATTTATCACCTGTCGTAAACCCACCAGCATGCAGATACACAACCAAACCATATTTTTCTTTTGTATGATCTTTAGGTACATATATGTCAAATGTATTCGATTCTTTATTACCATAAGCTATATCTTTATACTTTGTTCCTACATCTGATGTAAATTCTACATCGTATTTTTTTGACCATTCAGATTTCCACAAAAATTTTGAAGCCACTCCAAAAATAAAAGATACCAAAAACAATACCGTACAAGTTAATATCATGATCTTACCTCGTTTCTTTCGTTTGGTATTCACAAAAAGTTACCTCCTGTTAGTGTGCCTCCCAAAAACAAATTTAAAAAGGCCCTTACAACAAGTCTTCCTAACAAAAATCCTAAAATACAAATAACTAAAAAGACACCATATTGTTTTATGCTCATTTTAACCTCCCAGTCTTTTTTACTTGACCATATTTTCATCGTTTTGATACTATGTATGAAACAGATGTATCATCTTGATGAAACAAGTGTATCACATCATAAAATCAATTGGCAAGTGTTTTATAAAAATGATACAAAACAAAGGAGAATGTAACAGAATGGACAATTTAGAAAAAAATACCTATGTAAAAAAAGAAATTACAAAAGCTTTATTATCTTTACTACAAAAAAAGGATCTAAATGATATCACGATACGTGAACTGACTTTAGAAGCAGGTGTTGGAAGAGTTTCATTTTATAGAAACTACAAGACAAAAGAAGAAATTCTTGAACAATATATTGAAATGTTGATTTTAAAATGGTCTAAAGAAGAGATTCAAGAAAACCAACCGACAAACGAACTTATCAAAAAATTATTTGAACATATGATCGATCATAAAGATATATACACATTACTTTATAATAAGAATTTATTATATATATTTCGAAAAAGTCTACAGAAAATAATGATAAAAAACCAAGAGTTATCTAATATAGAAGCTTATGCCGTAGCTTTTCTTTCATATGGTCTTTATGGATGGATCGAAGAATGGTTAGCTAGAGGTCTACAAGAATCCGCCGATGAAATATATGCCATCTTACAAGCTCAGTTTTTTATGAAAGGATCATAAATATAAGTGTATATCACGACAAATCAAATCATACAAAAACAGAAGACATACCATTAGATGCCTTCTATTTTTTATCATCTGCAGCTTGTCCATTATGAGCTTGCCATTTACATTCCATTATTTCCATGTTACTAAATTTTGCGGTAAACGATGAATTTTCCGGTGAACAAGCATAAATGCCAAATCTTATTTTTTCATTTCCTTTATATAGATGACAGATTCTCATTTGTTTAAAATGAATGCCATCATCCGAGCACTCTATACGATAATCATCTTCTCTACGACTTAAACGATACCACATAGATTTAATCGATGCATCAATCACAGTCGTAGCCCAATCCGAATAACCGTGATTTGTTACTACACTACCTAAATGTTGAATTTCTTCATTTTCATATTCTACAGAAGCTTTTAGCCAGTTTTCACTGTCTAAGTAAAGAACAATGCCACATTGATCAAATCTTTGATGGCTTTCTTCAAATTCAGTCTTTACGACAAAACTAAAATATTTCTCATTTGTCTCCATCTGATAAACCGGTGCATTGTCATTTTGAAAGTGATAATATGTTCTTTGCCATAAATCTGTAAATGGTTTTGTCAAAACTGAAATTTTATGATCTTCTACTTTAAAATCTTTTGGTTGACGTGTCCATTTAAAATTCTTTAGTTCCATATCGTATCCCCTTTCAACTTTTCTTTATAATGATTATATCACTATTTTTTTGATGATTTGATAGTTACATTACTGGATTTTAATTCGTCTAAATTACTAAAAAAGAGGTGACAAGTCACCTCATGGCATTTATTTATGAATAACAAATCTAATTATACGTACAAGTTGGATACAGATAAAAGATCCAATGGCACATAATATAATTTGTCCAATATGGTTTAATGTTAAATCTTGTGCGATAGTAAAGAGTCCATGTAAGCCTGGTACCAACAAGATCAACATCAACAGACCAGCACCGACAATAAAAGCAAAACAGCTATAAACATTAATAGAAAGTTTATATAAAGGCAATGCTGAACGGCTGGAAAAACCATGTAACAAACGAGATAAGCACAAAGTCGCAAAAGCCATGGTACTGGCCAAAGCCGGACTAATTTGATCACCTAAATAATAAGCAATCATCACAAAAACAAAGATAATCAGACCTTCTGTACCAATTTGAACTAGTGTTTTTTTATTTAAGATGGAATCATCACTCTTTCTTGGTTTCTGTTTTAAGATATCATCGGAACCTTTTTCCATTCCAATCGCAATTGCTGGTAAAGAATCTGTGATCAAGTTGATAAATAATAAGTGTACTGCCGTAAATGGTGTCGGTAAAAATAAAATGGATGTATAAACTACAGCTAAAATCGCCGAAAAGTTTCCTGACAACAAATAAGTGATGGCATTTTTAATATTCGTATATACATTTCTTCCTGTTATTACTGCTTTTACAATCGTTGAAAAGTTATCATCCATCAAGATCATGCTGGCAGCATCCTTTGAAACTTCTGTTCCGGTGATTCCCATGGCAACACCTATATCACTTTGTTTCAATGCCGGTGCATCATTGACACCATCACCAGTCATTGCAACAATCTCATTTCGTTTTTGCCATGCTTTTACAATGCGGATTTTATGTTCTGGAGCTACACGAGCATAAACAGAAACTTTAGGTAAAATCCCATCCAATTCTTCATCGCTCATTTTTTCTAATTGAGCGCCTTCCAAGGCAATATCTCCATCTTTAAAAATACCAATTTCCTTGGCAATGCTTTGCGCTGTGATCGCATGATCACCGGTAATCATAATTGGCTTGATTCCGGCAATACGACATTTTTCAACCGCTTCTTTACTTTCTAGACGCGGTGGGTCCATCTGTGCTACCATTCCAACAAAACACAAATCATTTTCATCATCAAAATCAAGAGGCTTAGGTTCCATTTTCTTATAGGCAAAACCAAGAACACGAAGTCCCTTTTTGGCATAATATTCATTCTTTTCCAAAATTACTTTCTTATCCTCGCTGGTAATAGGACGTTTTTGATCATGAATCAAGATCTGTGTACAACGTTTTAATAGTTCATCGACAGCGCCTTTTGTATATAAATGAGAAGATGAATTGATAGACATCATCTTACGTGAAGAATCAAATGGTATTTCATCGATACGTTCTGTCTTTACTGCATAGCTGTCATCTTTTTTCCCATACTCATCAAACAATTCCAACAAAGCGATTTCTGTAGGATCACCAATTCGAGCATCTTCTCGATAAATTGCGTTATTACATAATAAACATTCTTTTAATAAAACATCATGACAATGATCTTTGGCATCTAAAGCTTCTGGTAAAATTGCTTCCTGATTGACAAAAACATCCATGACTTTCATCTTATTTTGTGTCAACGTACCCGTTTTATCAGAACAAATAACAGACACACACCCTAAACTTTCAACCGCATTTAGTTGTTTGATGATCGCATTTTCTTTTACCATTTTTTGTGTAGAAATCGAAAGTACGATTGTTACGATCGATCCTAATGCTTCTGGAATAGCGGCTACCGCTAAAGCTACCGCAATCAATAGGGCATCTAATAAATTTTCATGAGCTAAAAAGACATTGATTGCCAAAATAATAGCACAAATCACACAAATGCTGATGGTAAGTTTTACAGAGAATTCATCCAAGCTTTTCTGTAACGGTGTTTTACGCTCTTGTGCATTTTCAATCATACTGGCGATATGACCAATTTGCGTATCCATACCGATTGCCGTTACCACATATTTTCCTGTACCATTTGTCACTAAACCACTGGAAAAAGCCATATTGGTCTGATCGGCTAAAGGCTTTTCACCAGATAAAGCATCACTCTTTTTTTCTTGTGGTAAAGATTCACCCGTCAAAGCACTTTCATTGATTTGTAAATTGGCGGCTTCTAAAATACGACCATCACCTTCGATGACATCTCCAGCTTCTATACATACGATATCACCGATCGTTAATTGATCACTAGATATTTCTTCCATTTGTCCATTTCGCAACACTTTAACATGAGGTGTTGAAAGTTTTTGAAGACTTTCCAGTGATTTTCTAGCTTTTAAAGTTTGAATAGTTCCCAATATCGCATTGATCGTTATTACAACTAAAATAACGGCCGTACTGACATATTCTCCTGAAAAAGCAGAAATCAAAGCAGCACAGATCAATACGATAACCAAAAGATCTTTATACTGTTCTAAAAAGATCACAATAGAGCTTTTAGGCTTACTTTGATTCATCTGATTAAGCCCATATTTTTCCTGTCGTTTTTTTACTTCTGCATCTGAAAGTCCTTCCATAGATGTAGATAACTGTTCCAGGACTTCTTTTTGTGTCTGATTGTAGATTGACATAACGTTCTCCTTTACAATAAAAATAGACAAGATCCATTAAGGACCTTGTGTCCTTAATGAGTCTTGTCTTTAAGATTGTCCAGAATTTTCATTCGGGTATGTTGAACAATCAAGCAATGCTAGACTACTCCCTCATTGTGACTATTGTACATAATCTGTCTTTAAATTTCAAATTATTTTTTATTCAATGACAAGATTTCGAATACCGTTTTCGGTAGTTCGACAGTTGTAAAATCATAAATATCCCAAATGTCGCTTATATAGCGC
>CABVDD010000017.1 GCA_902497095.1 uncultured Faecalicoccus sp. | reverse complement strand
CCACCCAAATGTTGTACATCTAGATGGTTCTATATTACTTAACTTAATGACATTGGCTTTGCAGCTCTTTTTTTATTGGTTGATAGATTTGGCATAATCAGTTGGAGATAATCCATATTGGAGTTTAAACTTTCTGGAAAAATAATGGATGGATGTAAATCCTAACATATCTGATATTTCAGAAATCGTATATTTGTGTTCTTGAATCAGTAATTTTGCCTGATTTAACTTCAAGTTAGAAATATAGTGTTTTGGCGTAATATGAATATTGGTTCGAAACAAGCTTTGCAGGCTGCTTCGCGATATAGAAAACTTTTGACACAGATCTTCTACAGTAAAAGCAGTAAAAATATTGTTGTGAATAAAGACAAGAATCTCATTTAATAACGTGTTTTCATAATGTTCCTGCATAGGGTTTACATTGGATTCTTCATCGGTCTTTGTGTCAAATTGATAAAGCAGGATCAATATTTCTTTTAAATATGCCAAAGCCATTTCTTCACTTAAATAGTCTTTGGATTGAATGGCTTTCATAAAAGCAGAAAGAACATTATAAATATCTTTTCTTGTCTTAAAAACGCGATTCATCAAAGAAACATCCATTTTTGTTTCCATGTCAAACATGATGGTTAAATACGAACAAGTGCTTTCTGAATCAGTACTTTGAGTATGAAACTGCCCTGGATAATAGATGACCAGATCGTATTTGTTTAAATGATATTCTTTACCATCAATTGTCATGTCTAATTTTCCGTGATCAATATAGGTGAGTTCATAATAGTCATGCGCTTCTCCAGGAAAAGTGTAATTGGATTTACGAACTTGGTAAAAACAAGTTAAAATTTCTTTTAAGTTAATTTTAGAAACCATACGCTGATAGACAAAAGGCTCTTTCATCTTTTTTTGATTTAAACCGGATGGAGCGTATGCGATCTGGACTTTGCTTTCATTGGAAATAGAGACAAAGTTGAAATAGATGCCCGGTTGTAGACGGATCACACGATGAATGACAAACTCATCGTATTGAATCCCATCTTTGCTTACTACAAGAAGGATGATACCTTTTTCACAAGAGATATAGACAGGAGAATTTGAATAATAGTATGAATCAAATTCTTTATTGGATAAATATAGAGAATTGGAAATAGTGGATTGATATTGAATGGCGGATTTCATATCGTAGAATACACTTCCATATGTTTGAAATAAGTAATTAGTTGTTCTTTTTAACATAAATTTAACCTACTTTCCGTTAATTGAAGATAATTTGTGATAATTTTGCTTTAAAAGAGCTAATATTTATGGCTTTTAATTAGAAAATACATTTCTTTAATAAAAAGTATAAACTTATAAACAAAATGTGTAAAGGAAAAACAGTATTATAATATTATAATAATAGCAGATAGATTTTCGTGGAAAGAAAGCGCTATCATGAAAGGAGAGAGAATATGCCAAACATTTTATTAACTCGAATCGACAATCGTTTGATTCATGGTCAGGTTGCAACACAATGGTCTGGTGTTTTAGGAGCCAACTTATTGTTAGTTGCAAATGATGCCGTTGCAGGTGATGAATTCCGTCAGGGATTGATGAACATGGCTGCTCCAGCTTATGCACAGACTCGTTTCTTTACTATCCAGAAGACGATCGACATTATTGGAAAAGCAAGTCCTGCTCAGAAAATCTTTATCATCTGTGAAAATCCACAAGATGTATTGAAACTTGTGGAAGGTGGTGTTCCAATTAAGAAAGTAAATATTGGAAACATGCACATGTCAGAAGGTAAACGTCAAGTTGCGACTTCAGTAGCCGTAGACGATAATGATGTTGCCTGCTTCAAAAAATTGCAGGAATTAGGTGTTGAATTAGAAATTCAACGTGTACCAGATACTGCAGTTGAAAAATTGGATAAGTTATTCAAGTAAAAGTTAATTTGAAAGGAGAACATAATGGAGATTTCTGTAATTCAGGCTATAATGATTTTCGTTGTAGCTTTCATTATGGGTATCGACCAGTTTAGTTTCTTAGAATCCCTGTATCAACCCGTTGTTTTGGGTCCTATCATGGGAGCTATCTTAGGAAACTTTGAACTTGGTGTTGTTGTTGGTGGTGCTTACCAATTAGTTCAGATTGGTAGTATGCCTATCGGTGGAGCTCAGCCTCCTAACGCAATCATGGGTACGATCATGACTGCTGCATTCGCTGTTTCTATGGGACTTGAACCTACAGCTGACGGTGTTGGTCTTGCTGTTGGTTTGGCTATTCCATTTGCTGTATTTGGACAGTATGCTGTTACTTTGACATTTACGATCATGTCTGGTCTGATGGCTAAAGCTGACAAGTGTGCTGAAGAAGCTGATACTAAAGGTATCGCAATGATCAACTACACAGAAATGGCAATCTTAGGTATTCTATTTGGTGTTCTAGCTGTTGCTGGTGTTATGGGAGCTGCTGCTTTAGGTGACAGCTTGCGTTCATTCTCTTTCCAGTGGTCTTGGTTGATGGCTGGTTTGGATGCTGCCGGTGGTGCTATGAAATTTGTCGGATTCGCTATTCTGATGAAGGTTATGATGTCTGGCGAAATGTGGGGATTCTTACTAGCTGGTTTCGTTATGGCAAACATCTGTGCTGCTGTGCCAGGAATGTCAGGTGCTACATTGTTAATGTGCGCTATGGTTGGTTTGGCTATCGCATTGTATGATTACCAGATGAACACAAGAATCAAAGAAAACGCTGGATCAAATGCAGGAGGTTTTACTGATGGCATATAATATTCCTGAAAGATATCAAGATCTGACTCCAGCTCCAAAACTGGATAAGAAAACTTTGAATAAAATGGTATGGATGTCTTGCTTCTTACAGGCTTCATTCAACTATGAACGTATGCAAGCTTGTGGATGGTTATGGGGTATTTTACCAGGTCTGAAAAAGATCCATACAAACAAAGAAGACTTAAAAGCTTCTATGGCCCATAACTTGGACTTCCTGAATACACACCCATTCTTAGTAACATTTGTTATGGGTATCGTATTATCTTTGGAACAGAACAAAGTTGATACAGCTACTATCCGTTCAGTACGTATTTCTGCAGCTGGACCTTTAGGTGGTATCGGTGATGCATTGTTCTGGTTGACTTTAGTTCCAATCGTTGGTGGTATTACAGCTAACTTGGCTTTGGAACAAGCTTCAATTTTAGGTGCGATTATTTTCTTGGTTGTATTTAACGTTGTGCAATTTGCTGTTCGTTACTTCTTAATGCATTGGTCTTATAACTTAGGTACTTCTGCTGTAGGAATGTTAACTTCTAACGCAAAAGAATTTACTCGTGCTGCCAGCATTTTAGGTATCTTTACTGTAGGTGCTTTGATTGCTAACTATGGTTCTACTTCTATTCGTATTGCTATTGCAGATCCTGCAATCAACGTACAGACTTTGTTAGATGGTATCATGCCAAAATTGATCCCATTATTGATTACTTGTGGATTGTATGCCTTGATTAAAAAAGGTTGGACTCCAATCAAATGTATCGTTTTGATCTTGGTTTGTGGTATTGCCGGTACAGCTTTAGGTATCTGGACAGGTAACTCTCAGGCTATCGATGAAAATGGTAATAGTATCAATGGTGGATACAACCCATTAATTGAATGGTATGAATATCCAGCTCCAGCTCCAGCTGAAAAGACTGGTCAACAGGCTTGGGATGCAACTCAAGGTCTAGTAGATCAATTAGCTGAAGAAGGCATCAACGTAGAAATGCCTGAATAAAAAAACATTGGTATATTCTTGATCTTAAAAGGGTGTGAGCTAATGTTCACATCCTTTTACTCATATTATAGATGCTAAAAAGAGCGTTAGCGTTTATAATATGCGTAGTGATTTTATAAATGTGAGGTTTTAATTATGAGTGATAAGACATATCCTGTTTTGTATGTTACAGATTTAAGAGGAGCTATCTTCAAACATTGTAGTGTACATCCAACATTATATTTTGAAATTATCAAGGATGAAGAATTGGCAAAAAACGATCCGGACTATCTTCCATATTTAGAACAAATTCAAGAAGAGTGTTTGACCAATATCGTAAATAAATTTACATTTTCTCAGGCACTAAAAATCACAAACAATCGTAAAGCATTTATTATTTTTCGCAGTAATATCGATATGGGAATGGTTAAACAATTTTGTCAGGTCTTACTGAATGAAGTTGCTTACTTTACTGGTAAGAAGCATGATGCCAATTACATGGTTATTAAAACTATGTTGATGCAAATCAATAAAAAGCCTTCTTTTACGAAAACAAATAAAGTAGGACCTAAACTTTCTGAAACCGACTTTATTAAAAACTATGGTACAGTTTTGGAAGGAACTAATGAACCGGCCGATTCAGGTTGGTTGACACCATATGATAGTTTTAAAGAGAAAGAAAAAGAACAAAATGAAGAAGAAGTAGTAACGTGGGGTTAATAAGAACTATGGCAAATCGAATGAATCAAAGAAGAAGACCTGTATCAAACAAGAAAGATAGAGATGTTGATCAAAAAGTAAGTGGTATAAATGTTTTTTATGACTCTAAAGATCGTCCTATTTATTTTGATCGGTTTTCAAAAAATGGTTATTTAATCAAAGATGTCGAAAAAACATATAATTTCTACAGTATGCGTTTTGCGATTGGTATCATAGGAGCCATCATTTCTTATGCATTTAATTTATCAATTGGTATATGTATCGGAATTGGTGTTGTTCTTTATGTTTTTATGGAATTTCAGTTTAGACGATTTTTACGAAATCTGACAGTTTATAAAAACTTTAAACCTGAAAAAAAGATTAGTCGGATTGAAGCTGAAATGAGCATGGAAACAAACAAGATTGCTTTAAAAAGCTTTTTGTTTATAGTTTTAGCTGTTTTGTTGGTTTTAAACTGTATACAAGAGCAATATACAGGGATTGTAATGATCATCAATTATATATTAGCGGCCATATCTGTACTCTATGCATTGTTTGATTTCTATGTATTAATCAAGAAAAATAAAAGCTAAATTGTGAAAAACTCTGATTATGATTGATTTTGTAATCAGAGTTTTTTAATATCTATATTTCAATTATTTTTATTCATCTTCTTTTCCGCAAACAAATTATAAAGAAACCATATGATAAAGACTATACAAAAAGGAACTGTAATAGTCTGAATGATATCTTTGTGACTGGGGAAAAGTTTGGTTGCCGGATAACTAATTAATGTTATGAAACCTAAAATTCTATAAATCCATTTTTTCATAGTATTGATTATCCTATTTTTGTATAAGAAGCTTTCCAATAGCCGCTATTACGTACACCAGAGTGTATTGGTTGACATCCCGGAATTCGACCAGGTACATATGTATAAGTTACTCGATATTTTCCATTTGGTAGTGCTTTACCTGTCGTTTTTAATAGATTTAGTGATTGTCGAACTATATACCCACAGATATCTTGACCGGTCACTTTTTCAATGACGTTACATATTCCATCAATTATACTAATAATACCTGATTTAGAAATTCTTTCTCTTGTGAATAGAATATTAATTTCAGAATTATTAATTATTTTAGGTTGTACCGATTGTTCAGAATTTGATGGAATGATAATTTCAAAATCGCTTTCCGAGGTGTAATAAAAATTCCACCCAGTATATTTACTTTCATCAAATTCGTCTTCTGATGATATGTATATACGTTTACAAACATTTGAATTTTCGTTGTTTTCTTGTGCTAGTATTGGCAATGTAGAAAAGAAACTAGTAAATACATGCTAACATTGTAACAAAAATAGTGATTATACTTTTTTTCATTTTATCTCCTTATAAAATTGCAAATAAGAGCAGTGAGAAAATCTCATGATTACCAATATTCAAAATACTTAAATAATACCATTTAAACCACCTCTTTCTTTTTTATGTTACTTTAATCATAAAGTAATATTAAAATTTTAACACCCTATATTTATATAACATATATGATATACTAAAAAAGTATGATATTTACAATATAGGGAATTGATTTATATATAAAGATTACTTTAGAGGCGTTTAACATTTTGAAGAAAAAATATAGAGGTCTAAGATATGAAAAAATATTTTAAATTAATTTATATCGGGTTTATTGTAGTAACATTGAGTGTTCTCATATGGAATCTAAGCATTGCCAGTGATGAACGCATCTTAGTCGTTGATTATTTCTCGAAGTGGAATCTAGTGTATTGGATAACTTTGTTTGTATCTATTGTATTCTTTATTTTCTCTATTTTTGAAAATAAGAAAAAATAAAGAATTGTTGATTGTATATTTTAGGACGAGCAGGAGCTCGTCTTTTTTGTAAGAGCGTAATAAAAAGCAGCGTTATGCTGCTTTAGTCTTGAAAGATGTGTTTTCTATGATAGTTCATATAGAGTTTTCTATTTTCGCTCATGTATTTAGAATCTAAATCTTTTAGGTTGTAATGTTCTGGATGTTTTAAATGTTTAGAGATGATCAATGTACCATCGTCTTGATAACTGATGTAGCCTTGGTCAAATAAGAAATCATGGTTTCGACAAAGCAATAGTCCATTATTATGATCAGCGGCTTCAAAGATATGGGCGCAATCTCTAAATGGTTTGATATGACTGGCTATCAACATATGGGGCATATGAATACCACAAATTGGGCAAGTGCGATCAAATTCGTGCATTAAAGTATCTTTGAAATACACTTGTAAGTCTTTTGAAATATCGCGGTTGGTAGGAATACCTTTTTTTGGCATAACGTTGTATAAAAAGTCTCTATTTTTTAAAGGTACGATTGTTCGGTCTTCATTTTTATAAGGAATGTATTTGCCTTTATGGATGATGGAATCGGTATATAAAATTGACAATGTGTCACTGACGATCTTTGTTGGATCTTCTTGTTGCATCTCTTCTATATAGTATAAGATCTTTTTATCTTTGATTTCATAGCCATGTTCTTTCCAAAATGCTGTATCTGTATGAAACATTTGCCAGAAAGATAAGATTTCAGTAATGCTGTTGGGTTTAGAACGTGCAAAAATAACAGCACAAGGGAATAGATCCACTTCTTCTTGCAGCCATTCTAAAGCTTTGTGTTGATATAATATATCAATAGCTTGTAAAATAGTCGTTCTTGCTAATTGTGTTTTTTCTTTGACTCTGTGAATCAATTCTTCTTTAGATTGGCTTTCCAGGCTGGATTCATTAATGGCGAGAATGATCTGTTTTAAAGTATTCTTATTCATAGATTCATTTTACCATAAGAAAAGGCTGAAATACATCAGCCTTATTCGTTTACTAGTTGTTCTTGTTTTGTTGCAAAAGTATATTCTTCAATTGTATATGCAACACGTGCTTTAATTAAAGCTTCCGGGGTATTTTCCAACTTGCCTTCACGAACCAAAGTATATTGGATTGGCATATATTGTGATAATAACGGTAAAGAAACAGGATGTTCTTTTAAGTTGTTTAACAGTTTATTTAAAGCAGCCTGTACTTTTGGATTTGGCATGTAATAGCGAGAACGATCAGAGAAAGAATATTTTCTCTTGAAGGCAATTTCTTTTTCTGTACCATGATAATATGGTGCCCATTTACCAGGATTCTCTAACATCACTTCATCTAATACATCTTTAAAATGACTGGTTTCAAAATCATAAACTTGTGCTAATTCTTCTTCAATGCAACAAAGGCTAAAGATGCCTTCACGAGCTGCATATGTAAGACCTGGTCCTACTTTTAAAATGCCTACGCCATCTTCAACAAGTTCTTTTAATTTGTATTTTGTCTGATAGTCTGTAGAATGTCCTTCAAAGACAAGATTATCGAATTCTTTGATGCTGGCCATTAAATCTTTTGCTCTTTCTCTATCGTATTCTTCACATCCGGCATCTTTTTCTTCTACACCAGGCTGTACCACAGCAGCCATAACATAAGGCCATGCATCTTGAATACCCATTTCTTCAAAAGCTTTTTCAAAAGTTTGTACGGTCGATTTGAAATCTTCTGGTTTTGTCACCTGCATACCGGCATCTTCTTCTACAGCGCCACCTGGAATTGGAACTTCGCTTCCGACAATGTAAACTGGATGGATCGCATCTGGATTTTCCTGTAATAATTCCTGATATGCTTCTTCGCATACTTTTGCTAGAGTAGCACCACGACGTGCAATTGTTTCATCGCTTAAGCGTGTATTTGGATCGTCATCGGCAACTTTCATACTCGTATCAATATGAATCTTTGTGAATCCGGCACGCACATAATCATGAACCAGAGTTTTGGCATAATCCATAGCTTCGGCTTCTGGTTTGTTGCTGACAGTCAATGGTCCTAAGTGGTCACCACCTAAGAAAATACGATCTTTATCAAGGCCTACTTTATCGGCAACGTCTAAACAGTATTTATAGAAATCTTTTGGTGTCATTCCAGAATAACCGCCGTTTTGATCTACTTGATTAGCAGTAGATTCAATCAGTACACATGAATTTTGTTTTTTTGCGGTTTCAATAGCTGCTTCAATGACAAAACTATTGCTGGAGCAACAAGAATAGATTCCGACAGCTTCTCCTTGTTTCTGTCGTTTTATGATGTTTAATAATGGATTTTGTTTTGGCATAATGTATCCTCCTGTTCAAATTTATTATACTATTCTATTTGCACTAGTTCATCTTTTTCATAAAATATACAAATAAAAAAGACAAAAAGATAAAAGTTGTCGAAAAAGACAAAACCTTTACGAAAAAAGATACGAGAAGATGCCTTGGCTATGATATAATTTGAATAACATATGGAGGTAATATATGAAGGTAGTTGTTTGTAAAGATTATGATGAAATGTCACAAAAAGCATTTGAAGTCATGAAAGAAGTTGTTACAAGTAAGCCAGGTGTTGTATTAGGGCTTGCTACAGGAAGTTCTCCTGTAGGTTTGTACAAATGCATGATCAAAGATCATGAAGAAAATGGAACAAGTTATAAAGATGTCATTACATACAATTTAGACGAATATGTAGGCATTGACAGAAGTAATCCACAATCGTATTACACATTCATGAAAGAAAATTTATTCGATCATATTGATATCGATCCAAATAATACGCATGTTCCTTATGGAGATACAAAAGAAGATTGTGAAGGATACGAAAAAGAGTTGGAAAAAGTTTCTATTGATCTGCAATTATTAGGAATTGGGCGTAACGGACATATCGGTTTTAACGAACCAGGTACACCATTTGATGAAATGACACATATCGTTGATCTGACACAAAGTACAATTGAAGCAAATGCTCGTTTCTTTGATAACGATATGAATAAAGTTCCTAAACAAGCGATTACGATGGGAATCGGTACGATCATGAAATCTAAAAAGGTTTTAATGGTTGTTTCAGGTACAGAAAAGGCAGAAGCCGTTAAGGCAACTGTAGAAGGTCCTGTTACTACAGATATGCCAGCATCTGTTTTACAAAATCATCCAGATGTAACTTTGGTTGTGGATGAAGCAGCTGCAAGTCTTTTGAGCAAGTAATATGTATATGAGCAGATTCAAAAGAATCTGCTTTTTTTATGAAATAGAATCATTTGCTCTAGCTTAAAGAATAGTTTAATATAGAGATATGAAAAAATGGATTTATCGAATATTAATGATTGTTTGTATTGGTGTATTTGCCTTTAGCGCCTATCAGCTTTGGACGATTTACAACACACAAGATACGGTTAAAAAGGAAACAGAAGAATTGGAAAAACTGGTGGTCTCTTCGGATGATGCGAATGTTTTAGAACCGGATTGGGATCAACTGTTAGCGCAAAATCCTGACATTGTCGGTTGGATCTATATTCCAGGTTGTGAAATATCTTATCCAGTCGTGCAAGGAAGCGATAATAGCTTTTATCTGGATCATACCATCAGTGGTGAGTACAATCGTATGGGTTCTATATTTTTGGATTCTCAGGCATCACGTGATTTTAGTCAGGATAATTCGATTGTTTATGGACATTCAGTAGATATTGGAGGCATGTTTACCAATCTAGCTAAGTTTGAGGATGAAAACTTTTTCTTGGAACATCCGGTGTTTTATTTGTTGACTCCTGCACAAAATTATCAATGTTCCATAGTCTATTTTGCCAAGACAACGGATGGTTCTGTATATTATACGACTTCTTTTGGAAGCTATAGAGAGGATCGTTTATCTGAAATGATGGCTTCGGCCCAATATACTAATGATGTAGATACATCGAATGGATCCTTTATTACACTTTCTACTTGTGATTTAGATTATGGATTTGATAGTGATCAGCGATTGGTATTAATGGGAAAATTAGAACCAACACAAGAATCTATTGAAATCGTGGACTAAAAGTCCACTTTTTTTATGATTTTATGATATACTTTCTAGGATATGAGAATTGTATGTGTAACAGGCGGTACGGGTGGACACATTTATCCGGCTTTAGCCTTATTAGATAAATTTAAAGAGCAGGATCCATCCTGCCAGATATGTTGTATTGGTAATGATGATCGTATGGAAGCACAATTGATTCCTGAAAAAGGCTATCCTTTTCAGTCTTTGCATACTTCAGGACTAGTTGGATCACCTTTGCGAAAAATGAAGGCTGTTATACAGCTTTGTAGTGCCTACAACAAAAGTAAGAAGATTTTAAAAGAGTTTAAACCTGATTTTGTCATTGGGTTTGGCGGCTATGTCAGTGCGCCTGTTATTTTGGCAGCGCACCATTTACAAATTCCAACGTTGATCCATGAGCAAAATTCAATTGTCGGAAAAGCCAATCAGTTGGTCATGCATAAAGTGGATCGTATTATCACTTGTTATGAAAAATGTAGTGAAGTATTTCCAAAAGAGAAGACTTCTTTATTGGGAAATCCAAGGGCAACTGTAGCTATGGAATCCAGTTTTGATCAAGCTTATTATGATACATTTAATTTAGATCCACATAAAAAGACTATTTTGATCATGATGGGATCACTTGGTTCCAGCAGTGTAAATCAATTGATGAAAGATGCTTTAAAAGGTATTGAAGAAAATATTCAGTTTATTTATGTTTGTGGAAAAGATAATCTGGAAGATGCTTCGTTGTTTAAAGAATTGAAAAACGTGCATGTGGCAGGTTATGTGGATACTTTAAAGATTTATAAAAAGATTGACGGTATGATTTGTCGAGCTGGAGCTACCACGCTTGCGGAAGTGACAGCTTTAGGGATTCCTTCGATTTTGATTCCTAGTCCTTATGTGGCTAATAACCATCAGTTTTATAATGCCAATGTCTTAGTGGAAAAAGGGGCTGCTTTGATGATTGAGGAAAAGGATCTGAATGCCAAAACATTGAAAGAAAATATTGTCAAATTATTTATGGATCCTAAAATGATGGAAGAAGTGCATAAGCAGGCATTAAAACTAGGGCGTCCAAAAGCAGCATACGATATCATTGATTGTTGTAAATCATGTATCCAACAGGGGGAAAGAAAATGAGTATAAAGGAAAAGCTGGCAGTTTATGGTCAGGTGCTTTGTGATGAGTCGATGAAGAATCATACGACGTATCGTATCGGTGGTACGGTAGATTACTTTATATACCCAAAAAATGAACTGGCATTGACAAGAATATTGCAGATATTAAAGGAAGAAAATATTCCTTATCATGTTTTGGGAAGAGGTTCCAATATTTTATGCAGTGATTCACATTTTCATGGTGCCATTATAAATCTTGATAGAACGTTAAATGATTTTTTCTTTGAAGAAGATGGAACATTAGTTGCACAGGCAGGATGTTCTATCATTAATCTTTCGGTAGAAGCGATGAAACGATCTTTGAGTGGATTAGAGTTTGCCTCGGGTATACCAGGTTCTATCGGTGGTGCATTATATATGAATGCAGGTGCTTATAAGGCAAATATTGCTTCTTTATTGAAGGGCGTTTATGTCTTAAAAGATGGATGCATAGAGTGGCTGGAGCCTGAAGATCTAGAATATGATTATCGTCATTCAATTTTTCAAAGTCATAAAGATTGGTTGATCTTGGGTGGTTGTTTTCAACTGGAAAAAGGAGATCGAAAAGAGATTGAATCTTTAATGGATTCGCGACGCCAAAGAAGAATGGATGCGCAACCTTTAAATATGCCATGTGCTGGCAGTGTTTTTCGAAATCCAGAATCGATTGCGGCTTGGAAATTGATTGAGCAGCTGGGTTTAAGGGGATATGAAATTGGTGGTGCCCAAGTCTCTTTGAAACATGCCAACTTTATCGTGAATAAAAATGGAGAAGCTACAGCTAAAGACGTTCTGGATTTGATTTCATTGATTCAAACTAAGGCAAAAGAAGAATATGGAATAGAGTTGATCACAGAAGTGGAGCATTTGATTTGGTAAAGAAAAAGAAAAGATTTCAACTGAAGTTTGGTCTAAAAGCTTGTTATGTATTAAGTGCAATTATTTTTCTTCTTTCCAGCTTCTTAGTTTATTTTTTTTCCGATGACTCAAAAGTAAAAGTTATTACGTGTACTGGAAATTATTATTATTCCGATCAGGAGATTTTGAAAACGGCTCATGTAAATGCTCAAACACGTTTGTGGCTGACGCCTATGTTTATGGTTACTGATGAGGTAAAAACATTACCTTTGGTAGATTCGGTGCAAATTCATCGATCGGGTGGAAAATTAGAGATTGAAGTCAAAGAGAAAACTGTCATTGGTTATTATGTAAAAGATGATTCTAATTATGTTTTGACAACAGAAGGCGAATCTATAAAAATTGATGAAGAAGATTTGATGCAAATTGTGCATTTTCCTTTGTTGAGTGGTTTTGATTCTAAACAATTAAAAAACGTAGCTAAACAATTTAAAAAGTATAAAAAAGAATTATCTCGCGATGTCATTGAGAAAATGGCTGAGATCATTCCGTATGAATCAAGTTATGATGCCAATATGTTACAAATCACCATGCAGGATGGAAATAAAGTATATACAACACTGGAATCTTTGTATATGATCACGAATTATTCCAGTATGTTGAATCAGCTGGAAGGAAAAAATGTGTGTCTGGTTCTTGATAAAGACAATTCGGCTATTGAAAAAATCAATTGTGATCAGTTAAGTGGCAATAAGCCTAAAGAAGAAACGGAAGAGGAAAAGAAAGAACAAGAGGATACGACACAAGAAGATACTACGGAAACAGAAACTCCACAGGAAAATCAACAGGAGACGGAAACGGGAAATTATATTGACAGAGCATCGGATTGGCAAACGGATCCAAACTATGGCCTGCAATATAGTGCTTCTTTAAATCTTTATTATGATCCAGGAACTGGTATTTATTATCAATGGAATGATACGACGCTATCGTTTGATGTGGTAAATTAGATTTGAATGCGGTATAATTAACTATACGAACAGGAGGTATTTGTATGCCTATTAATAAATCAACAGAATACGGACAAATTTCAATTTCACTGGATGCGATTGCCAGTCTTGCCGGTGGAGCTATTACTGAAAGCTATGGTGTTATCGGTATGACAAGCCAGAAAGCGATTCGCGATGGATGGGCTGAACTTTTAAAGAAAGAAAATTATGCTCGAGGTGTGATCGTAACACAAAAAGAGGAAGGCCTTGTTTTGGATCTTTATATTATTGCGTTGCAAGGCATCAAATTGAGCGAAGTTGTCAATGAAGCACAAAAACGTGTAAAATACGTCCTGGAAAAAACATTAGAAGTTAAATGCCTTGAGGTAAATATTTATGTTCAGGGCGTTCGTTTGGAGAAGTAGGTGTAAAGATGGAAAGAATCAACAGTCAGTTATTAAAAGACATGTTGACCTCTGGTATGAATAATCTGGCGAACCATTCTGCCGAGATCGACGCTTTGAATGTCTTTCCTGTACCAGATGGCGATACAGGAACCAATATGAATCTGACCTTTTCAAACGGGGTCAAAGAAGCTTTAAAAGAAGATGCAGACACGGTAGGAAAAATCTGTAAAACACTTTCTCGTGGTTTATTGATGGGGGCTCGAGGAAACTCAGGTGTCATCACTTCTCAAATTTTCAGAGGTTTTTATCAAGCTGTCGAAGATTTGGATGAGATTGATGCGATGCAGCTGGCAAATGCTTTGGTGAATGGTTCTCGTGTTGCGTATCGTGCGGTTATGCGACCAGTAGAAGGAACAATTTTGACCGTTGTTAGAGAGGCTGCCGATTATACATATGCTTATACTGTGACCGAAGAAATTGAAGATTGTGTACAGGTTCTTCAAAAAATGGTAGAGGAAGCCAATGCATCTTTGGAAAGAACACCAGAACTTTTACCAGTTTTGGAAGAAGTGGGTGTTGTTGATAGTGGTGGAAAAGGTCTTTGTATAATTTTAGAAGGTTTTCTATCAGCTTTACAGGGAAATGTGATTGCACCAAGCGATACGATACAGGCGAATGAACAAGCGCAGACAAAAGTTCAAAGTGATCAGGAAGAGTTTGGATTTTGTACAGAATTTATTTTGCGTTTGAACGAAAATGGTATTCGCCATTTTTCAGAAGAACAATTTAAAGAAGAATTGGCAACGATAGGTAATTCTATTGTCTGTGTACAAGATGATGATCTTGTTAAGGTGCATGTTCATACTTTAGAGCCTAAAACGGCTATTAAAATGGGAAAACGTCAGGGGCGTTTTGTCAAATTGAAAGTTGAAAACATGCAGGAACAACATGATAATATCCTTGAAAAGGAAGAAGAAACAGTTACTGTTCAAAAAAGAGAACATCAAAAATATGCGATCATTACAGTAGCTCCAGGTGCCGGCGTGGATCAGATGTTTAAAGAGCTAAGAGCTGATATTGTGATTGGCGGAGGACAAACGATGAATCCAAGCACTGAAGATTTTGTCAGTGCCATCAATCAGTTAGATGCTGAACATATTTTGATCTTACCAAACAATTCAAACATTGTCTTAGCCGCACAACAGGCACAAAGTGTATGCGAGGATCAAGATATCCATGTTTTGACTACTAAGACAATTCCTCAAGGATTGAGCGCTTGTGTGATGTTTAATCCAGAAGTAGAATTAGAAGAAAATCTTGCGGAAATGCAAGAAGCCATTGATCATGTAAAATCGGGTGAAGTAACCTATGCGATCAAGGATACAACATATGAAGGATTGGAAATCAAGAAAGATGAATATATGGGAATCTTTGGTAAAGACATTGTTGTATCTTGTCCAGATTGTTTAGAAGCCTCTAAAGCACTTGTTGATAAAATGGTCGATGAAGATAGTGAGCTTGTTACTTTGATCTATGGTAAAGAGGCTACAAAAGAGCAGGCACAAGCTTTAGCGGATTATATTGAAGAAACAAGTGATGCCGAAGTCGAAATACATGATGGCAAACAGCCAGTTTATTCCTTTATATTAGGAGTTGAGTAAATGTATGCCTGAGCAATCAGGCATTTTGTTTTTTAGGAGATTTAGAGATTTATGATTTATTTGACAAGTGATACACATCGGGAAATTGATATTCATAAAATCAATCCAGATGAATTTGTAGATGGTTTAAAAATGAACCGAGATGATTATTTGATCATCTGTGGTGATTTTGGTTGCATCTGGGATGGTGGTAGTGGAGATCGTTTCTGGTTGAATTGGATCGAATCTTTGCCATGGACCACACTATTTATTGATGGCAATCATGAAAATTTTGATGTTCTGCAACAATATCCGGAAGAAGTATGGCATGGTGGTAAGATTCATAGAATTCGTTCCAATATTTATCATTTGATGAGAGGAGAAATTTATACTCTCAAAAATAAGACATTTTTCGCTTTTGGCGGTGGCTTTTCACATGATCGTATATATCGCAAAGAACATGAAAACTGGTGGAAGGCAGAAATTCCAACTGTACAGGAATGTAAGCAAGCACTAAAAAATTTAGAAGCCCATAACTGGAAAGTTGATTACATTTTGACACACGATGTTTTTTCATCGCATCCCTTATCAAAAAAATATGAAACAACACTAGAGGGGTATGGCAAAGATCGTGAAGATATCCACAAGTTTTTAGAAGAGATAGAAAAGAAAGTGGATTATAAAGTTTGGTTTCATGGACATTATCATACAGATCAACTGTATTGGACAGATAAAAAACAACCGGTACTTTGTTTGTTTGACCAAGTTATCTGCTTGAATGACTTTTTAAAGGAGTTATCATTAAACAATGAATCCTAGTACCATTATTTCATTAATTATGACGATTCTTTTTCTGGTGGGTACTTATTATTTTTGCGGTATTGAAAGAGAAAAGTGTATTTTTGATCAGTGGTTTTAACATACTATCAAAAGAAGAAAGAACAAGTTACGATTGTAAAGCGCTAGCTAGAGATCAAAAAAGAATATTTGAATATTGTACAATCATTTGGATCACATCAGTTGTTTTGTGTAACTTTGTGACAAAATGGGCATTTATTCCTGTATTTGTTGTTTGGTTACTCTTTTTTCTCAAACAAGTACATTTAGATTTTGATCGAGCATTTGAAAAATATAAAAAATAGGAGGATTTTAAATCCTCCTATTTTCCTGTTTATAAAATATCACCTAAGTTTTCGTCAATCGTTTCTTTTAATGTATCAAATGAATGATTGAAACGCTGTTGGTCATTTTCATTAAGAGGAAGGCTGATAACTTGTTCGATTCCATTGGATCCTACAACGGATGGTGTACCAATGAAGTAACCTTCACGACCATATTCACCGTTTTGATAGCTGGAAACTGGTAAAATAGCTTTTTCATTATTCAAGATTGCAGAAACGATACGTTTTAACGCAAGACCGATTCCATAGTATGTTGCCTTTTTAAGATCGATAATTTTGTAAGCTTTATCACGTACGCTAATATATATATCCTGCAATTCACTTAAATCAATATTATTTTCATCCAGGTATTCCAACAAATGTTTTGTACCGATATAAGTATGGATCCATGGCACAAAACTAGAATCACCATGTTCTCCCATAATATATGCATGGATATTGGAAGCTGCAAATCCTAGTCGTTCACTTAAAGCATGACGTAAACGTGCAGAGTCAAGAACGGTACCAGAACCGATAACATGATTTTTTGGTAAACCGCTAGTTTTCCATGCGACGTAAGTCATGATATCGACAGGGTTATTGGCAACTACCAGTAAACCATCAAAATTATTCTTCTTTAATTCTTCACAAACACCTTTAGTGATATTTGCATTGATTTTTACTAATTCCAAACGAGACTGGCCTGGTTTTTGTGCAGCACCGGCTGTTAAAACAACGATGTTGGTATCAGCAGCATCAGCATAACTTCCGGCAGTGATTTTCATTTTTGAGTTTGCATACAATAAGCCATCACTCAAGTCCATTTGTTCACCTCTAGCTTTATCTTGGTTAACATCCACTAGAACAAGCTCATCAATTCCATTCTCGGCAAGTAGAGAATAGGCAAAGCTCATTCCGACAAAGCCAGTTCCAACAAGCATGATTTTTCTTTTTTGGATCTTTTCACTATTCATAATATGATTTTCTCCTGTTGTTTATCACTATAAACACATTATAGTTCATTTAGTTAGTACAGACAAATAAAACACTTATAAAAAAACAGGGAAATTTCCCTGTTAGTTAGATTGTTGTTGAAGTGTAATCTGTACATCGATATTTTTTCCATCTCTGGAAACTGTCATAGGAACTGTATCGCCAATTTTATGTTCACGTAATATAGCTTTAACTTCAGCGGATGTTTGTACATCTTGACCATCAAAGCTAACGATACGATCTCCTTGTTGAAGTCCGGCTTTATCGGCAGCTCCACCTTGTACTACTTGTACGATATAGACACCATCTTCCATATTAGAACGATTTGGATTGGAAGAAGAATTATAATCATATAAAGATACATTGAGTGCAGGACGGCTTGTGACAGATCCATTTTCAATCAGTTCATCGATGATATCCAAAGCACCATCGATTGGAATCGCAAAACCTAAACCTTCAACACCGGTAGAACTTTCTTTAGCGTTGACAATACCGATTAAATTTCCATTGGCATCAAATAAACCACCACCAGAATTTCCTGGGTTAATTGCAGCATCTGTCTGCAATAAAGTCATTGTTTCATCTTCTACAGTGATTTCACGATCAAGTGCTGAGATGATACCGGAAGTTACAGTACCACCTAATTCACCTAATGGGTTACCAATCGCAATAGCGGCATCTCCAACTTGTAAAGAACTACTGTCTCCAATAGTTGCAGGAGTAAGACCTGAAGCATCAATTTTGATAACGGCTAAATCAGTTTGTGAATCAGCACCGATGAGTTGTGCATCATATTCATTACCATCTTGTGTACGTACAGAAATAGATGTAGCGCCCTCGATAACGTGATTATTTGTAACGATATATCCATCTTCTGAGAAAATAACGCCACTTCCGGCACCTTGTTGAACATATTGTCCGAAAATGCTGTTGCCACTTGTAACAGCCTCTGTTGTGATCTCGACAACACTAGGTCCGCATTTTGTCGCAATATCGCTGACATCTTCAATTTGATTGCCGCTTCCGGCATTTCCAGATTGCTTGTTAACGGTAATACCACCGCCTGAGTGTATGCTTGTTGCTATAAAAGCACCTCCAAAACCAGCTAAACCGCAAAGTAAGATCATACATATACCAAAAATGATCATTTTATTGGATAACATCTTTGATTTGTGTGGTTCGAATTGAGGTGGTGTTTGATTTTTGTCCATCATATTAATTCCTCCTTCTTAATGGAATCACTCTTTATCCTTTTTACAGTTGAAAGTATATAATAAAAATATGTCATAAAACAAACAGTAATATGTGAAATAACAGTTTTTTCTAACTTGATTTTCAAAAAAATGTGAAAATTTTGGTAACTTTTTTCAATGAAATTTGTACATTTATGATTAACAATTAGAAAAATCAGGATGACTAATGTTGAAGCTGATCCTGCTTTTTCTATCGGAAAATTGAATAATTGTTTTTGTTATTGATGAAAAAGTGACATAAAACAAATAAATGACAGGGGAATTCATGAATTCTAATTTCAGTATTTATGCAAAAGTGTTATACTTAAAAAGTAAATATAAGGAGGATCTGAATATGCCTGCAAAAAAAACTGAAGCAAAAGATACAGCAACCAAGAAAGGAACGAAACCAGTTGAGACAAAAGCCAAAAAAACAACGGCTCGAACAAAGACGACAAAAAAGACTGAGCCGACAACAAAAGAAACGGTTAAAAAGGCAGCGAAAACTAAACAGACAGTTAAGAAAACAGAAACTCTCAAAAATGATAAAACTAGCGTGGAAGCTGTTAAAGATGACGCAGTAAAAGAAACAAAAAAGAAGACAACGGCTACCAAAAAAGCACCAGCCAAAAAGACAGCGACAAAGAAAACAACAGTAAAAAAGACTACGGCTGCTAAAAAAACAACGAAGAAAACAGTGACAAAAAAAGAGGACACGAAACAAAAAATGGAACAGTATAATCAGTTCTCATTGGATACATGTATAGATATGGCTAAAGCAATGGGTATTGAAATGGGATATGATCAATATGCTGAGCTTTTAATGGATCAATCCGATATTAAAGAAATTGTAAAGTCAATTTTAGAAAAGTATCCTGTAAAGGCAGATGCGTTTAGTTATGATGATGATGGTTATGATCTGGATTTGTTGGAAGTGCTTGTCAATAAAGTAGCTCAGACTGTAACGATCAAAGCCAGTGACTATGAAACGATCAAAGAAGAAGTCAAAGTGCATGAAGCGTATATAATCAGTGATGAAAGTCTGGATAATAATGATGAATATAATGCAGATTTTGATCTGGTTCGTCGTTTGTTGATGATTGCACAAAGAAAAGATATTCATACAATGGCAGATTTACAGGCAGTTATTGCGATAGATGCGACAAAAATGATAGAAAAATTCATGGATGTTGCTTATGCTGTATTGAAAAATTGGCAATATGATGATGTTAAGTATTATGAAAACTTCATTTATGCCGTTTTAAGTCAATTTAATGATTTGTATCAGACTTATGAAAATAGGGCAATGATGGATGTTGCAGATCTTTATATTGAATATGGAGATTATGGTTTAGGCGATGCCAACTATGCCTATATCCTTCGTGAAAATCAAATCAAAGATTACATTTATTATAGATATGCGAAAGCTTATGAACATATTGATTATGAAAAATCTAGAGCGATTGCCAATGAAGCTTTACAGTTTGTAGATGATCGATACACATATTATTCAAATATTCGTCAATTGCTGGAGAACTAACATTCTCCAGTTTTTTTTCTTGATTTCTTGTAAAAAATTGGTATCATATACGAGATGTTAAGAGAGGTGTAATGCATGGCAGCACAGACTAAGATACCGGAATGGGTCTTGCAATGTTTAGATCAGTATGGAAATTGTGCTTGTGGAAGAAATATCACAAAGAAAATGGGAAAGGATAAACTTTTGGATGAATTAGAAGCTTTAGGTTATCCTTGTGAATTGGAAATTTTATCAGATCAAAAAGAGAAAAGCGCGTATCCAAAAGAGGCTACGTATATTCTGACATTAAAAACGCACGAATTACTGCAAGATGAAGAAGATGAAGACTAATTTTTTAGCCTTCATCTTTTTTTATATAGTTCTTGATAGACTCTACAAATTCCTTAGTAGTAGAATGACCGCCTAGATCAGGTGTCAGACAAGTTTTATCGGCAAAAACGTGATCAACGGCTTTGCGAATCAAAGTGGCTTTATCAAATTGACCGATATCTTCTAACATCATGCAGCTACTTAATAATAAAGCTGTCGGATTGGCAATACCTTTGCTGGCAATATCTGGTGCGCTTCCGTGTACGGCTTCATACATGGCATGTGTATCTCCTTTGTTGCAGCTTGGCAATAAGCCAAGTCCTCCAATTAATCCACTTGTTAAATCGCTGATGATATCTCCATAAAGATTAGGCATGACCATCACATCAAATTGTTGTGGATGCATCACTAGTTGCATGCACGTATTGTCTACGATCAAAGCATTCGATTGAATTTGAGGATATTCCTTGGCGATTTCTTCAAAAATAGAAAGAAATAAACCATCGGTCTTCTTCAATATATTGGCTTTATGAACGCAAGTCACTTTTTTGCGATGATGATGTAAAGCATATTCAAAAGCGGCTTTAATGATACGACGACTGGCTTTTTTTGTGATGATTTTATAAGCGATGACTGTATCTTCATCAATCACTTCTTCTTTTCCTACATAGAGATCTTCTGTGTTTTCACGAAAAGTAACGATGTCAATATCATGAAACATCGTATTTAAACAAGGATTTGATTTGGCAGGACGAATGTTGGCCCATAGATCATATTGATTTCTGAGCATTACGTTTAATGAACGAAATCCTTTTCCAATCGGTGTCGTAATTGGTGATTTGAGTAGTATTTTGTTTTTTTCAAATGAGTCGAGTCCTTTTTGAGGGATAAATTCTCCGGTTTTATTGTAAACGGCTTCGCCTACATCAAATATCTCATAATTTAATTCTACTTTGGCTGCATCTAAAATTTCTAATACGGCATCGGTTATTTCAGGTCCGATTCCATCACCTCTAAAAACAGTAATCGTTCGCATTTAATCTTCCTTTCTTTTTCCGACATATACATTAGCTGGACGGATGAGTTTTCGATTGTTTTGTCGGTTTTCCAAGTGATGAGCCACCCACCCAGCTGTTCTGGACATACCAAATAATGGCGTATATAATGCTTTATCGATTCCTAACATGGAATAAGCAAATCCAGAATAGAAATCTACATTGGCACAAGTTTCTATGTGTTTTTGTTTACGCATTTGATAGAGTGCCGCTTTTTCAAACGCACATAAGCAGTTGTATTTTTCAAGCTCTCCTTTTTCTTCTGCCAGATCTTTACAAGCTTTTTTTATTACCTGACAACGAGGATCGCTTTTTGTATAGATCGCGTGTCCTATACCATAAATAAGACCGGCATTGTCAAAAAAGTCGTGATCTAATAATCTTTTGGCAATCTTTCGCAATACTTTTTGATTGGTCGTAGGACCTACTTCATCAAATATCGCATCAAACATAGCACTTGTCTTTATATTGGCTCCTCCATGTCTTGGGCCTTTTAAGGAGCCCAAAGCTGCACTGATGCAAGAATAGATATCTGTTCCTGTACTTGACATGACAACGTTAGTAAACGTAGAGTTGTTTCCTCCGCCATGATCGGCATGAAGCATAAAAAGAATGTCTAAAAGAGAAGCTTCTTTTTGTGTATAGTGGGTATTTTGGCGAATGATGCATAAAACATTTTCCGCAATGCCTTTATCTGGCAAAGGATAATAGGTGATCTTTTCTTTTTTGTAGTGGCTCAACATCAATAAAGGCATACTTGCTAAAATATATAATCCTTTTAACATTCTTTCTTCTAATGTATCTGAATCGGGATCTGTATCTTCACCATATAATTTTAAAACTTCAATTTGAATGGCATTCAAAAGATTGGATGTCTGATACAAAATATCGACATTGTGTGCATCTGCCATTTTAATCAGTTCCTTATGAAAATCCAGAAGCTGTCGGTGTGTAGGCAATTTACCAAAGATGAGCAAAAAGGCACAAAGTTCAAAACCAAAAGATGTGTTTTCACGCATGGCAACAAGCTCATCAATATCATAACCACGATAAATCAATCGGCCGTCAATATGGATCTTATTTCCGTTATTGTATTCATAGCCGATGACATCGCTGATCTTGGTCAACCCTACTTTTACACCGGTTCCGTTTTCATTACGAAGACCGGATTTGACTCGATACTTAGTATAAAGGGAAGAATCAATATGGTTATCATCTTCATACGTTTTATAGAGTGTTTGAAAATCGATCATATACAATTCCTTTCATTTATTTTCATGTATTATAGCATATTCTTTCATTTATTTTCATAATTTGTTATAATATTCACTAAATGAAGGAGAATAGTATGGAAAATCTAACACAAAAGCTATTAAAAACGCATTTAGTTTCTGGAAAAATGGTAAAAGGCGAACCAATTTCGATTAAAATTGATCAGACATTGACACAGGATGCGACTGGAACCATGGCTTATATGCAGTTTGAAGCCATGGGTGTTAAGCAGGTAAAGACAGAGCTTTCTGTTAGTTATGTAGATCATAATACGCTACAAAGCGGTTATATGAATGCCGATGATCATGCATATTTACAATCGGTTGCCAGTAAATACGGAATTTATTTTTCCAAAGCAGGAAATGGAATCTGTCATCAGGTTCATTTAGAACGTTTTGCCAAGCCAGGTAAGACATTGATCGGTAGTGATTCTCATACGCCAACTAGTTCTGCAATTGGATGTTTGGCTATTGGAGCTGGTGGTTTGGATGTAGCTAAGGCCATGGCAGGTATACCTTATCGATTGACAATGCCTGAGATTGTTGAAGTTCGCTTACACGGACGATTAAATCATGGTGTTTCCAGTAAAGATATTATTTTAGAACTGTTGCGAAAACTAAGCGTAAAAGGTGGAGTTGGTCGTATTTTTGAATATACTGGAGAGGCATTAAAACATTTGAGCGTGTATCAAAGAGCTACTATCACAAATATGGGAGCCGAACTGGGTGCTACAAGTTCTGTATTTCCAAGTGATGAAATTACACGCGAGTTTTTAAGACGCCAGGGACGAGAACAAGATTATGTGGAATTAAAGGCAGACTTAGGTGCTTTTTATGATGAAGTAGTTGAAATCAATCTGGATACTTTAGTTCCATTAGCCGCTTGCCCAAATTCACCGGATGCGATTCAAACTATCCAAGATTTAGAAGGGATAAAAATAGATCAGGTTGCGATTGGTTCATGTACAAATTCAGGCTATGAAGATATGATGAAAGCGGCTGAAATCTTAAAGGGAAAAACGATTGCTCCTAATGTTTCCTTAGTTATTTCTCCAGGTTCTCGTCAAGTTTTGTTAAAACTGATTGAGACTGGAGCCTTGGCTACCTTTATTCATGCGGGCGCTCGTATTCTAGAGTGCACATGTGGGCCATGTATTGGTATGGGACAAAGCCCAAAGAGCGATGGTATTTCTTTGCGAACATTCAATCGAAATTTTTATGGACGTTCTGGTACATTGTCGGCAGGCATCTATTTAGTTTCCCCTGAAGTGGCTGCTGCAAGTGCCATCAAAGGTGTCATCAGTGATCCTTCTAAATTGGAATATGAGGATCAATTAGAAAGTGAGCCAATGATTATTGATGATTCTTTAATCTATGCACCTAGTAAAGATCCTGATTCTGTAGAAATTGTTCGAGGACCTAATATCAAACCGATTCCTGTCAATACAGCCATGCCGGATCATTTAGAGAAAAAAGTTGTTATCAAATTAGGAAATAATATCACAACCGACCATATTGCACCGGCGGGTGCCAAGGTTTTGCCTTACCGTTCAAATATTGAAAAACTGTCTACATTTGTTTTTGAAAATAATAAAGAACATTTTGATCAAGTTTGTAAAGAAAATCATGGTGGTATCATTATCGCAAAAGAAAACTATGGACAAGGATCGAGTCGAGAACATGCGGCTTTAGCACCTATGTATTTAGGAATCAAAGCGGTTATTTGTTGCTCATTTGCTCGTATTCATAAAGCCAATTTGATCAATTTTGGAATCCTTCCATTTACATTCAAAAATCCAGAAGATTATGATCAGATACAAGATATGGATGATTTGATCATTGATCATATCCACGATTTATATCAAGATCGATATATTGAAGTATATGATGTGACGCAAGATAAGCGTTTTATAGTACATTGTGATTGTACTGATGAAGAATTAGATATGATCATGGCTGGCGGTGCTTTGAATTATATTCGTAATCAACAAGGAGCTTTCTAGAAAAGCTTCTTTTTTTGTGCAAAAAGTTTCTTAAAAAGTATAAGGTATTACAGAGGTAAATCCATGTATTACAAGGTATAATAAACATATAGAAAAGAGGGATTGTTCTATGATCATACAAAGTAAAAGAGTCTGGGTATTGAATAACTGGATCGATGCACAGATCGAAGTAGAGGATGGAAAAATCACGAATATCTATCCTTATGAAACAAAACCAGTCGATAAAGATTATGGAGATAAGCGAATCGTTCCTGGATTTATTGATGTCCATACGCATGGGGCTTATGGATTTGATACCAATGATGCCGAAGAAGAAGGATTGCGCAACTGGATGAAAAATATCGTAAAAGAAGGTGTAACTGGTATCCTGCCTACAACGATTACGCAAAGCGAAGAAGTTTTGACAAAAGCTGTTCAAAATGTTGCGAAAGTTGTTAAAGAAGGCTATGAAGGTGCAGAAATTTTAGGTATTCATTTTGAAGGCCCTTATTTAGATCAGGTATATAAAGGAGCGCAACCGGAACAATATTGTGTAAAACCGGATGTGGAACAGTTTAAGCGTTATTATGAAGCCAGTGATCATTTAATTAAGATCATCACGATGGCTTGTGAACATGATGAAAATTATGAACTGACAAAATTCTGTGTAGATCATGATATTGTCGTAAGTCAGGGGCATTCAGGCGCTACTTATAAACAGGCACGTATGGCTATTGCGCATGGTGCCAAAAGTATGACACACGTTTATAATGGTATGACTAAATTCCACCATAGAGATCCAGGACTAGTGGGAGCTGCTTTTAGATTCCGTGATGTATATGGTGAGATCATTTGTGATGGTAATCATTCCACTTATGATGCCTTAAATGATTTCTTTACGGCCAAAGGTCCTAACTACTCTGTTATGATTACTGATTCTTTAATGGTTAAAGGATTACCGGCAGGAACCAAAACTTTGTTTGGTGGCAATGAAATTGAATTATATGAAGACGGAAGTGCTCATTTGACATCGACAAAAGGATTGGCTGGTTCTACTTTAAATGTGAACAAAGGTTTAGGCATCCTTGTGGAAAAAGCATTAGTTCCATGGCAGACAGCTATCAATGCATGTACGATCAATCCGGCACGTATGTTAGGCGTAGATGATCGTAAAGGAAGCATTCAGGCAGGAAAAGATGCCGATTTAGTTGTCTTAAACGATGACTATAGTGTAGAAATGACATATACAAAAGGAAAAGAAGCTTTCTAATAGAAGGAACGCCAAAAGGCGTTCTTTTTCTTTAAATAATAAAAAACAATAATAAATTATAGACAAACAATAAAAATATTGGTATATTAGAGATGCTTGAGGAGGCTTATTATGGAACTAATTATTGATTCAGCGGATGTGGCACAAATCAAAGTGCTAAAAGAGTTATGCACCGTAGCAGGAGTTACAACAAATCCTACAATTTTGACAAAAACAGGAAGAGAAGCAACAGAAGTCATTCAAGATTTGATTGATGTATTAGATGAAGATCAGAAACTTTTCATTCAAGTTGTGAAAACCGATTATGAAGGAATTATGGAAGAGGCAAAGAAAATTTCTCAGCTTCGTCCTAAAAATATGTATGTTAAGATTCCTGTAACACATGCCGGTTTAAAAGCAATTAAAGAATGTAAAAAGTTGGGAATTCATACTTTGGCAACCGCAATCTATACGGCAGAACAAGCTTTTATTGCGGCAGCTAATGGAGCAGATTATCTAGCCCCTTATGTAAATCGTATGTGCAACTATGGAGATGGTGTTGAAACCACAAAAGATTTGATTGAAATGTTGCGTATTCATAATATGCCGGCAAAAGTCGTTGCGGCAAGTTTTAAAAATACGTACCAAGTACATGAATTGATCAAAGCAGGTATTCCGGCTGTAACTGTACCATGTGATGTATTGTTTAATATGATCAACCATCCAGCTACTACGATTGCGGTAGGTGAGTTTACGATGAACTGGCAAAAAGCGTATAATCGTGATGAATTGTTTAAATAGAAGAGGAAATTTCCTCTTTTTTTATACAAGTAAACATTTTGAAAAGGAGCATATACAATGAGACGAAAAGATCGAGAAATAACAGATTATCATGAAATTTTGAAGATTATGGAATCTTGTGATGTATGTCGTTTATCTTTATGGGATGAAGAATTTCCCTATATAGTTCCTTTAAACTTTGGAATCGATGTGTGTGATCAACAAGTCTATTTATATTTTCATTGTGCCAATGTGGGAAAAAAGTTAGATTTGATTCGCAAAAACAATAAGGCTACTTTTGAAATGGATTGTGATCATAATATTATTCTTTATAAAGAAAGAATGTCTTGTACCATGGGATATGCCAGTGTCATTGGACATGGGATCATTGAATTTGTAGAAGATAAAAATAAATTAGATGCGTTAAAGATTATTATGCGTCATTATCATCATGAAGATTTTAAATTTAATACAGATATGATGAAAGTTACAACCATCTTTCGATTAAAAGTATGGGATATGACCGGAAAACGAAGAAACAATGTACATCCTCAGGAAAAGACAAAAATACATGTTTCTTTCTAAAATGATAATAATAGTATTAAGACTCTGAGTTAATTCTCAGAGTCTTTTTTGTCGGAAGCAACTTTAAAAAGGGAAAATAAGATCAGGAATAATGAAATGCCCAGGCCAGTATGACTTAATCCGCTGATTGCTGTTAATACAATGGAATATGTGGAACCTGTTACTTGTAAGATACCTTTGATAAGCATCATGATCACCATGAGTATCAAAAATAGATTATAAGATATAAAAGAGTATTGATAGAGTTTATTTTGTGATAAGGATAATTTATCTTGATATAATCCCAACAATAATATAAATATCATGCCTAATACAAATAGATGAACATGAACAACTGATAATGTTGTCGGCTGCATAAAATCATAAATTTTAGTAAATTCGCGATAAAAGATGCCGCCGATCATAGCTAAGATGGCATATAGTAAAGATAGTTTTAGATATTTTTTCATTGTAACCTCCATTAAGCTTTAGCTTTCATAAAATGTGTTAAAAATTGTAAGCCGGCAAGGCTGAGTGCCAGACCTAGTCCTGTATAAAAAATCGCAATAAATTCAAAAGATACGATATGAAAAGCACGTAACGATATTCCTAAACTCATCATGGCTGCCATCATCATAAAAGAGGGAATATCGAAAAAACGATAAAAGGGTTGTGCTGTTTGATATCTTTGGATTCGTAAAGTGTGCTTCTGTACGATTCGTGAAAACATCCATAAAAATAACAGGAAGACTACAGTTGATAATAAAAAATGTTGTATTGTCAAATAAGGGGCATAGCTTTGTAGTCCGATATATGCAACATTTCTTCCGGCTATCAACCATACGAAACCGGCTAAAAATAAGAGTGTTTTAGTATTTACTTTCATGGCTTTCTCCTTTAGATGGTATATAAATCAGTCTTTTTATAATGTGTAATAAAAAATGGCAGTTTGTCTCATCGTGCATCCATAAAGAAATCATATTGTTTAAGACAAAATTGATAAAGGCATCTATGGTAAATGTATCATCAAAACGGCTCATATCAATTTTGGCATCGTGCATCAAGGCATAGCGTAGATGTTTTTTAGTATGTGTTTGATATGTTTTGATTTGATGATGCAGTAACTTTTTTTCATCTTCTGTAAAACCTTCATAATGCCAAAAGAAGAAAAGTGGGTATTCTTGATTTCCTTTGGCAATGTTGATATAGAGTCGTTGAACGGTTTGGATAAAACTTTGTGTGCTATCTTGTCCAGAGTGGGCAACGTCTGTCCATATAGAAGTCATGATGGCAATTAGAAGATACCCCTTTGATGGGTAATAATTATAAAGCGAGCCTACGGCAATATGACAAGCATCTGCCACTGAGCGCATTGTGATGGAAGAAAGTCCTTTTTCTTTGAGCAGTTTTTTTCCAGCTTCGATAATATCTTGTTCGTGTATGGTTTGTTTGGGCATTTGGTCACACCTTTCTGAACGTTGTTCATTATAGAAAGGTACAAGATTTTTGTCAACGTGTTTGCACAGAATCTTTATTTTATGCTATAGTATCACCGGTCATGGTGCCCCATACCATGAACCCACTTTGCATAAAACATTGGAAACTATCGAAGTGAAAGGACCCCGGGGTCCTTTTTTGTGTGCTTGGAGGGATTTTGATGGAAAACAAAATGGGAACTATGCCTATGCCAAAATTAATGATCACCATGTCATTGCCTATTATGATTTCTATGTTGGTACAGGCTTTATACAATATTGTAGACAGTATGTTTGTGGCTCGTTTATCACAGGATGCTTTGGCAGCTGTATCTTTATGTTATCCGGTACAGACGATTATGATTGCGATCGCATGTGGTACAGGAGTAGGTTTTAATACTTTATTATCCAGGTGTTTGGGAGAAAAGAATGCTCAAAAAGCCAATCAGGTTGTTTTGCATGGTTTGATGATTGCTTTAGTCAACTGGATGATATTTGTCGTTTTAGGTCTTTTGCTGGCTCGTCCTTTTTTAATGTTGTTTTCAGGACAGGAAAATGTGATCGATATGGGTGTCATCTATATGCAAATATGTACGACACTTTCTTTCGGTGTTTTTATTCAGATAACTTATGAGAGAATTTTACAAGCCAGCGGACAACCCGTTTATAATATGATCATGCAAGGTGTTGGTGCTTTGGTAAACATCATTTTGGATCCTGTATTTATTTTTGGATATTTTGGAATTCCGGCCATGGGTGTGGCCGGTGCTGCTTTGGCAACCGTTTTAGGTCAGGTCATTGCCATGCTTTTAGGGATCCTTATAGTTTCAAAAAGAACAAAATCCATACAGATTCATATTCGCTCATTTCATTTGAGTTCAGAAATTTTAAAACAAATTTACAAAATAGGTTTTCCAGCGATTCTTATGCAGTCGATCATGAGCTTTATGACAGTCTTTATGAATCAGATCTTAGTGCCTTTTTCCTTGCTGGCAGTGAATGTCTTTAGTATTTATTATAAGCTGCAGCAGTTTGTATTCATGGCTGTTTTAGGTATGACAAACGCATTGGTGCCTATTCTTGCTTATAACTATGGAGCCAGATCGTATTCTCGAATCAAAGAGGCCATACGAATTTCTTTAGGCTTAAGCATAGTCATCATGGCATTAGGTACTTTGATCTTTCAGATATTCCCATCACTTCTTCTATCGCTTTTTGATGCCAATACCGCTATGATGGATATGGGAATACCTGCTTTACGTATCATATCGCTTAGTTTTATCTTTGCGGGAATCTCTATGGTCCTTAGATCGGTTTTTCAAGCTTTGGGGCATCCGAATACATCACTTTGGATCACTTTATTAAGACAACTAGTGCTTTTAGTGCCTCTTACTTATTTTTTAGCTTCTTTATTTGGCTTAAATTTATGTTGGTTTGCCTTTGTCATTACGGAAGTTTTATGTGCTATTTTAAGTTTATGTTCTTTACGTAGAGTTGACAAGAAAACGATACTGCCTTTAAAGGAATTTGAGGTATAATAAAAATAATGAAAAAAGGAATGTTTTTATCGATCATCAGTGCTATTTGTTTTGGTTTGGTTCCTCTTTTTACAAAAATCGTACTTGCGATGGATTATGATGTGATTGCCATTGGATTCTTTCGATTTTTAGGATTGGGAATTTTTTCGGCATGTATGATCAAAATTAAAAAAATTTCATTAAAACTGGATGTTTCTATACTTCCATCGATTGCCATAGATAGCTTTTTTCAGGTGGTGACTTTGATTTTATTAAGTACATCCTATTTATTTATTCCTACTGGCAATGCCACATCTTTACATTTTATGTATCCGATCTTTGTATTTTTGATTCTTTATTTTTACTACAAAAATCATTTTTCAAAGGTACAGTGGATTGCTTTGATCTTATCGATCTTGGGAATTATATTTTTTATCGATTTTGGCAATATGAACAATGGTATAGGAATGTTGATAGCAATCGTTTCTGGTTTGACATATGCGATTTATATGGTGATCCTGGATAAACAGGGACTTGCATCACTGAATCCTTTTGTACTGGCATTTTATGCCTGCTTAATGGAAGTCTTGGTTTTAGGCATCATCGGTTTATGTCTGGGAAGTTTTTCTATTACGATCAATGGATTAGCTCTTGTTTCTTTGATCGCATTAAGTGCTCTTTCTATTGCCGGAACTTTGTTGTTGCAAGTGGGAACACGTTTGATTGGTTCAGGTATGGCTTCTTTGTTTTGTTTATTTGAACCGCTCACTTCACTTTTCTGTGGATGGTTTCTTTTAAAAGATCCGATTTTAATATCCAATATCTTAGGATGTATATTTATTTTCGCCGGTATATTTTTGATCATGAAACCTAAAAAAAGGAGAAACAGTTATGAATAGACGCGCACTATATGAACAAAGCAAAGATCCGTATCGCTTTTCTTTACATAAAATTCTTTTTCTTTCCATTCGAGGCAGTTTTTTGATTTGTCTATTGATGATTTTTGTATTTGGTGTCATCCTTTATGTCTTTCAAAGAGATCGTTGGCAAACATCTATTATTTTGCCTTTGGTAATTGTTTGTTTTACGTTTTTATTGGGAGTCGTCATCCCATGGATACGATCTGTTCGATTTGTAAGACAACAGGAAGCATTGAGTCAGACAAAGTTTGATCAAAGAAAAGATATGGATAAACCAGTTTATCAAAGAGAGTGGCTTCTTTGTTTTTTTAAGCCAGGAATTTATATCTTTAATCGCCATGCGATTGCATCGTTTAAAGGTTTTAGTACTTCTAAAGTTTCTATGACACATGATGGTACAACGAGAATTCGTTTAGAATATCAGGATGCCAATCAGCAAAAACGAGTGGTAGATTTTAAACATTCGCAGGAAAATAAGGAAAAATTTGAGAAATGGATCAGCTGATGGAAACATCAGTTTTATTTTCTAAAATTTTTAGCACTTAGGACTTTACAGTGCTAAAAAATGTGCTATAATACATTTAGCACAAAGAGATAGAGAGTGCTAAAAGGAGGGTTGCTCTATGGTAAACTTTGAACAAATGTCAGAACGTCTGCAGAAGATCTTAATGGAATCTGTAAATTTGGCAAAATCATATCAACATGCAAGTGTAGATACGATTGATGTATTGGAAGCTATTTTTAAAGATGATGTACTAGATGGTTTATATGATCGTCTGCAGATTGATAAAAATAAAGCATTACAGATGATTGCACAGGAAAATAGAAGAGTGGCAAAATCTTCTTCGGCCAATTTGAACTTTTCCAATGAAGTGCAACAATCTATGGAAAAGGCCAATCAATGGGCTTTACAACACAATGAAACATATTTAAGTGTAGCCAGTCTTTGGATTGCCTTGATGTTTAATAGATCTTATATTTCTAAACAGTTAGTGAAGGAGTTTCACTTAAAGGAAGAACAAGTTAAACAGGCAGAATTAGAAAGGCGAAACGGAAAGAAGTTTGATACACCGAATTCAGAAGAAAATGTAGAAGCTTTAAAGAAATATGGACGTGATTTGGTACAGGATGTAAAAGATGGAAAGATCGATCCTATTATTGGACGTGATGATGAAATCCGTCGAGTTATGCAGATTTTATCACGAAAGACAAAGAACAATCCTGTTTTGATTGGAGAACCAGGTGTTGGTAAAACCGCAGTTGTAGAGGGAATTGCCTGGCGTATCATGAAAAAGGATGTACCAGAATCTTTAAAAGAAAAACGATTGATCGAACTGGATATGGGTTCTTTGATTGCCGGTGCAAAATATCGTGGTGAATTTGAAGAGCGTCTAAAAGCTATTTTGGATGAAGTTAAAAAATCAAATGGACAGATTATCTTGTTTATTGATGAGATTCACAATTTAGTAGGTGCTGGTAAAACGGAAGGAAGCATGGATGCTGCAAACTTATTAAAGCCAATGCTTGCTCGTGGTGAACTTCATTGTATCGGTGCGACTACATTTAATGAATATCGTAAGTACATCGAAAAAGATGCGGCTTTGGAAAGACGTTTTCAACGTGTCAATGTACAAGAGCCAAGTGTAGAAGATACGATCAGTATCTTGCGAGGCTTAAAAGATCGTTTTGAGTCTTATCATGGTGTTCGAATCTTGGATGAAAGTCTGATTGCCGCAGCAACGTTGTCAGATCGTTACATTACTGATCGTTTCTTACCAGATAAAGCTATAGATTTGGTAGATGAGGCTTGTGCTACATTGAAAGTGGAAATGGAGAGCATGCCACAAGAATTGGATGAGTTGCAGCGAGAAATCTTACAGTTGCAGATTGAAAAAACTTCACTTGCCAAGGAAGAAGATAAAAAGGCAGTTGAACGGCGTCAGGAAATTGAAGAAAAACTAGGTAAATTGCACAGTAAACGTGATGAGATGTATACACAATGGGAAGATGAAAAAGCGGTTCTGGCCCATGCCAAAGAAGATAAACAAGCTTTAGAGAAAGCTCGTTTGGATTTGGAACAAGCACAAAATGATGCACGTTATGAAGAAGCTGCACGTTTACAATACTCAGTCATTCCTGAACTGGAAGCACGAATCAAAAAAGAACAAGCTTTACAAAAAGAGGATGCATTGATTCAAGAGACAGTTGATGAGGAAATGATTGCCAAGATCGTTTCTAAATGGACTGGTGTAGAGGTTACTCGTCTGGTAGAAAGTGAACGTGAAAAACTGCTGCACTTAAAAGAAAATTTGGAAAAACGAGTTGTCGGACAAGATCAGGCTTTGGAACTTGTCACAGATGCGATTTTACGCAGCAAAGCACAAATTCAAGATGAAAATCGTCCGATTGGTTCCTTTATGTTTTTAGGACCTACCGGTGTTGGTAAAACTGAAGTGGCCAAAGCTTTGGCACAACAGCTTTTTGATGATGAAAGACATATCGTTCGTATCGACATGTCAGAATATATGGAAAAACACAGTGTGGCACGTTTGATCGGTGCACCTCCGGGATATGTTGGTTATGATGAAGGCGGTCAGTTAACTGAAGCTGTACGAAGAAATCCATATAGTATCGTGTTGTTTGATGAAATTGAAAAAGCACATCCAGATGTTTTCAATGTCTTACTACAGATATTAGATGATGGACGAATCACAGATTCAAAAGGGGTAACGGTTGATTTTAAAAATACGATTATTATCCTTACCAGCAACTTAGGTTCGCAATACGCTTTTGAAGCGGATAATCACGATAAATATATGGAAGAAGTAAAACGTCATTTCAAGCCTGAATTTATTAATCGTATCGATGAGATCATCGTCTTTAATGCCTTGGATGATAAAGCCTTTATCAAGATTGCGCATAAGTTTATGAACCAGTTACAAGAAAGATTGGAGAATAGAGATATTCATCTTCATGTTAAAGAGGCAGTTTATGAACAGATTGCGAAAATGGGGGTAGATCCGGTTTACGGGGCAAGGCCAATGAAGCGATACATTCAACGACAGATCGAAACTAATATTGCCAAAAAGATCATTGAAGTAGGTATCTTTAAAGAGTCTGATTTGACAGTTGATTATATCGATGGTCATTACACATTTGATATTCAGGAAAGACAATAGGATAAAGCAGTTGGAAGAAAATTTCTTTCAACTGTTTTTTTTTTGAAATGATATACTTTAGACAAGATAGGTATTGAAAGAAGGATCATCATGAAAAAATATATATTTTGCATAATATCCTTATTGTTAATGGTGGGATGTCAAAATCAAAAACTAGCCAAGGTACAAATTGATACATCTATGATAGAGGAAGCTGGTTTGTACCAAATTAATCAAGTGGATGCCAACTATATTGTATTTTATCAGATGGATGTAGATCCAAAATCAATTCAGTTAAAAAATGATAAAGATAGAATTGTGATTTCTTTTGAAAAGGAAACTTCGGGATCAGAAGATGTTTTGGCTTATAAACTGGATAGCGATTCTATAAAGAATAAGAAGATTTGTGTTATAGATGAGCAAGGAAAAGAGTATTCTTTTGAAACTGTATTTGTCAATTCGTAAAGAGTATAATAAATCTAGGAGTGTGACAATATGGATTTAAAAGAGAGAATCAAACAGTCAAAGAACATTGTCTTTTTTGGTGGTGCCGGAGTCAGCACAGAAAGTGGTATTCCTGACTTTCGAAGCGATAATGGTCTGTATAAGAAACGATATCGATATTCGGCAGAACGAATGGTATCCCATAGTTTTTTCATGCAGAATCCAAAAGAGTTTTATGAATTTTATTTTAATCAGATGGTATATCCTAGTGCCAAACCAAACAAGGCTCATATAGCCTTGGCACATCTTGAAAAAATAGGGAAATGTAAAGCCGTGATTACGCAAAACATTGATGGACTGCATCAAATGGCAGGTTCTAAAAATGTTTTTGAACTACATGGTACGATTCATAAAAATACGTGCATGCATTGTCATGCCCATTATGACTTGAATCAAATTATGCAGGCACGTGATGCAGATGGTATCCCGCGTTGCAGCAAGTGTGGCGGCATCATTAAACCTGATGTAGTGCTCTATGAAGAAGGATTGGATCAGGAAGTATTGTATGGTGCCATCAACGCAATTGAACAAGCTGATATGTTGATTGTGGGAGGTACCAGTCTTGTGGTCTACCCGGCTGCCGGATTGTTGGATTATTTTCATGGAACAAATCTTGTTTTGATCAATAAATCAAGTACCAATAGAGATTCTATGGCAGATCTTGTGATTCATGATGCCATTGGTACTGTACTAGAAAAGGCAGTATTTTAATTTAGTTAGCCTATGAATTTGGACACACGTTTACTTCAGGGACCGGTAACACGGTCCTTGATCATGTTTGCACTTCCCATGATCTTAGGTAATATGCTGCAGCAGCTTTACAATGTGGCAGATACTTTAATTGTCGGTAAATGCATTGGTCCGGATGCTTTGGCAGCCGTTGGTTCTGCATTTACGTTGATGACATTTTTAAATTCTATCGTTTTAGGCTTATGTATGGGCAGTGGTGTATTATTTTCCATGTTGTATGGAGCTAAAGATTTTGATCACATGAAAAATGCCTTTTTTCTTTCTTTTGTAGGTATTGGTACTTTAAGTTTACTATTAGAAATAGGATGTTTATGGGGAATGGATCCTATTTTACAATTTATGAATATTCCACAGGAAATTTATACATTTACTAAGGAATATTTGTTTTATATCTTTTTAGGTATCTTCTTTACGTTTTTATACAATTACTTTGCCTCAATGCTTCGTGCTTTATCTGATTCCAAAACACCTTTATATTTTTTAGGAATCGCCGCTATAACGAATATCGTTCTGGATCTGTATTTTATCATCGGTTTACATATGTCGGTGGATGGGGCTGCCATCGCAACACTTTTGTCACAGGCTTTTAGCGGCATTGGAATTTTGGTTTACGTGTTTATCAAACAAAGAAGTCTTCTTCCTTCCAGAAAACATATGGTCTATGATAACAGTATCTGTAAGCGTATCATGAGCTATTCTTTGTTGACGTGCATTCAACAAAGCGTGATGAATTTTGGGATCTTGTTGATTCAAGGTTTGGTCAACACTTTTGGTGTGATCACAATGTCAGCCTTTGCGGCTGCTGTAAAAATCGATTCTTTTGCCTATATGCCTGTACAGGATTTTGGAAATGCCTTTTCAACGTATATAGCCCAAAACAAAGGTGCAGGATTGATTGACAGAATGAAAAAAGGATTGCGCAGTGCTATCGTGATTGCCTTCTTGTTTTGCGTTGCCATTTCTATTCTTGTATTTGGATTTGCGCCTTTCTTGATGACATGGTTTGTAGATGTAAATCAAACACAAATCATTATGGAAGGTGTCACCTATTTGCGAATCGAAGGTGCCTGCTATGTTGGTATAGGTTGTTTATTTTTATTGTATGGCTATTATAGAGGCATTGGTAAAGCGGGCATATCGGTGATTTTAACAATCATCTCTTTAGGAACTCGTGTTTTGTTGTCTTATATGTTTTCCAGTACATTTGGAACGCTTGCCATATGGTGGTCAATTCCTATTGGATGGTTTTTGGCAGATGCAGTTGGATTGTTTTATGGAAAGTGGAAAGAAAAAGAATTTTAGTGGGTGTAAATCCCCACTTTTTTATAAAATAACAGATTATTTAACGTTTTCTTAACTAAAATTCATTAGACGATGAAACATAGCAGATTAGTCCGTTTTGACCTAAACTGTCTTTTTTCTCTTCAAGTAATATATAATTAATATGAAAAAGATTTAGAGGATTCATTATGAAGCTGAAGAGGATAAGAGATTTAAGAGAAGACAACGATCTGACGCAAGCCGAAATCGCTAAGTATCTTAACGTCACGCAAAGAACCTACTCGAGGTACGAAAATGATGACCGTGCGATTCCCCTGGAACAGCTTGTAAAGCTTGCGGATTATTACAATACTAGTGTTGACTATCTTTTAAATCGAACGGACAAAAAAGAGCCATATTAAAAAAGTACAAGTTTTCACTTGTACCTTTTGGCGTTATATCTTTTCAAACCATCCTTGTTTTAAACAAATGTTATAAATTCCATCATCTACATTGGCATCTGTGACAAAAGATGCTTTTTCTTTGAGCTGTTCAACTGCATTTCCCATCGCCACACTTGTCCATTGCGGATCAAACATGACTAAATCATTAGTGTCATCTCCAAATACGACAACGTCGCTTAAATTGCCATGGATTTGTTTCATCATATCAAGGATACCTTGATGTTTGGCATCGTACTGGAAAATATAGTATTCAGGAACAAAACGAAGATGGCCGATAGTATTTAACAATGTGAGTTGTTTTTCCTGTTCTATAGTAACAGACATATAAATTTTATAAATGACGTTGAGCTTGTCATAATCTAATTGTGGATCAATAAAGTAGCGGGTTGGTTCCTGTCTTGGTCCTGCCTGTTGTCTGAATAAGTCATTTTTGGCATATACGTCAATAGAATCATCAAGCTGTAACAGTACTCCGATTCCATGAGCTTCTGCTTCTTTGATCAATGCTTTTGCCTTATCTAAATCAAGTGGGATGTTACGAACTAAAACATCATTGATGACTAGACCGCCACCTCCGCAACAAACCATATTGTGTAATCCGACTTCTTTCATAAAATTAATGCATTTATAATGAGCTCTTCCGGTGGCGATGGCTACAAAGTGACCGGCTTCTTGTAAAAGGTCTAATGCTTTTTGAGCACTGGGTACGATTTTATTTGTTTTTCTATCTGTCAGTGTTCCATCAATATCAAAGAAAAAATATTTTTTTCGCATAATGTCCTCCTGTTTTCTTCATAATAGCATAAATTTTCTATAAAAAACCAAACTGTCGTATGATTTTATCTTAGTGAAATGTTAATACGAATAAAAAAAGAAGCCGAGGCTTCTTTTAGATTTCATGAATATAAATATTATTGACGCGATCTGGTCCTACAGAAACCATTGACATACGAACGCCCGTGAATTCTTCGATAAAGCGAATATATGTCTTACAGTTTTCAGGAAGTTCATCAAAGCTTTCCATTTTGGAAATATCTTCTTTCCAACCGGCAAACTCTTTATAGATTGGTTTTGCCTTGGCAACCATGGCTTGATTGCTTGGAATATAGTCATATACTTTGCCATCGATTTCATATCCGGTGCAGACATAAAGAGTATCCAAACCGCTTAATACATCGATTTTTGTCAAAACAAGATCTGTTAAACCATTCATCATAGTGGCATGTTTTACAACTAAAAGATCTAACCATCCACATCTTCTAGGACGACCGGTCGTAGCTCCAAACTCAAATCCTTTTTCACGGATCCATTGTCCGGTTTCATCATTTAATTCTGTAACGAACGGACCTTCTCCAACACGCGTTGAATAGGCCTTAACGACACCAACGACAGTTTGAATACGATTTGGTGCTACACAGGCTCCGGTAGTTACACCAGCGCTGGTTGGTGAAGAAGAAGTAACATAAGGATAAGTACCATAGTTAATATCTAACATGGCAGCCTGTGCTCCTTCAAACAAGACAATTTTATCTTCATCTAGCGCTTCATTGACAATATGTGTCGTTTCTTTGATCATTGGTGTAATTTGATCATAGATGGCTTCAAAATCTTTTACCATTTGATCATAATCCATAGCTTTTCCGTCATAGACTTTTGTGAATAATTTATTTTTGAAATCCAGACATTCTTTTAAACGAACTTTAAAACTTTCAAAATCAATGAATTCATGAAAGCGAATACCGCGTCTAGCATATTTATCTGCATAACAAGGGCCAATTCCTTTTTTGGTAGTTCCGATTTTGTGGCTGGCACTTTGTTCTTCCAGTTCATCTTGATAACAATGATAAGGCATCAACATCTGGGCACGATCACTAATGATGATATGATCACAAGTGAGTCCTCCTTGTTTTAAAGTTTCCATTTCCTTCAATAAAACAAAAGGATTACATACGACTCCTGGTCCGATAACACAAAGTGCATCTGGATTTAAAACACCGCTTGGCAGTAAATGAAGCACATGTTTTTTTCCTTGAACGATTACCGTATGACCGGCATTGTCTCCACCTTGAAAACGCACGATCATATCTGCTTTTTGGGCTAATACATCAACAATTTTTCCTTTTCCCTCATCGCCCCATTGAGTTCCAACGATTACTTGGCTTGGCATAGGTTAAAGCCTCCTTAAACAATACAGAAAAATTATATCAAAACTGTTGATATAGTCAAATTCACTTTCGATTCTAAGAGATTTAAACGTTATATTTTTTTAAAATTTATGCAAAAAATGATAATATTTTTCATAAATAATGTATAATATTTACAGAAAAATATTTAGATGGGTGGTGATAAGGATGAAAGAAAGATTATCAAAACGAGAATTAGACATTATGGAGGTTTTGTGGAATGCCGATGCGCCTTTATCCGCAAATGATATTTTGAATCTGATACCTGATATTACCATGAATACGATTCAACCGAATTTGAAAAAATTGATGAAAAAGGGATTTATTGAAGTCAGTGGTGTAGGGTATACGAAAAACTCAATTACCAGACAATTTGTTCCTTTGGTTTCTCAGTCAAAATATATTTCTAAATACTTAAATCAAAGCGCTTTAAAGGATTTTGCGATGATGTTTGTAGAATCCAGTTCATCAAAAGAAGAACTACAGGAATTACGCGATTTGATCAATGAAAAGCGAAAAGAGCTTGATAAATAAAAGATGCCGCGGCATCTTTTTTTAGTATAGACAATAAATATAATGATAGAAAAAACGTTGCCATAAAGATAAATGCGGCAGTATCGCATGTAGACATTGTTTTTTTAATCGCTTAAGGTCACTTTTTTTAAGCGTATATGGTGAGTAATATATAATTTGTGCTTTCTGTTGAAGATTTTGAATGAAATCTGTTGTCAAGCCAGGGATAATTTGATGAATGACTTCTATGTTTTTTTCATCCAAAAGATCAATTTCTCTTAATTCTGGATACATGTAGAAAAGATGTAAGATATGATCCATGTATTCAGAGATGGAGCATTTTTCTTTTCTTTGTTTCTTATAGAAATAATGTATAAGTAAAACGATAAAAATAATAATGATACTTCCTATGCATACAAGGACTACATCTTTTAAAGAGAATGAAAACCATGATAAACCATTATTGTTTATGCGATGTGAATTCAAACTTGAAAAATCGGATGTATCTTCTTTTATGAGCTGCTGCAGCTTTTCTTCATTAAGGCCAGGATATTCAACATGAATTTTCTGGTTGGCATCGGGAGTCATATCAATAGGGATCCATCCATATCGTGGAAAATAAAGTTCGATCCAGGCATGCGAATGCTTTTCAGAAACATCGGCTGTATATTGTCCTTGATCATACGAAAAATCATAGGGATAGATCACATATCCTGTTACATAACGACTTGGTATACCATATAAACGATATAATAGGGCTGCCGTAGATGCATAATGTACACAATATCCTCTTTGATTGGTAAATAAAAAGGATTCCACCACATCTTCTTGACTCGACATATGACCTGGTGTTCGAGTATACTGTGTATAATTTTCCAAAAGTTTTACGATGAACGCGGTAATTTCATCTTGGTTTGTTTTAGGATTGTCATCAACTAATTTAGCTAGTTTTGGCAAAGCAGCTCGATCAACACTTTGATAAAGTGTCTGGGCAGCTTTTTGATCGTATTGAGTAAATTCTATCAGTTCATCATCTAAATACAACGAATCTAAATCTTGTATATGATTCAATGCAGGATAAAAAGAAAAAGTCGTTCTTTGATCATAGTTCCATTTCATCGCCGTATTATAAGGAGATAAAGATGTGATTTGAGTTTCGCGCAGCTTTGGAAGTATCTTTATTGTTTGTGGTTCCATATTGAGTTGTTTAGTTAATGTATTTTGAATCCTTGCCTGATAGTTACGATATTGATAGGGTTCTAAAGAATCGGAATACTCATTACTCACTTCTTCGATCTGCATCAAGGATTCATTAGGCGTCCATTGATTTTCTTCATATAAAAATCCCGTAAAATTCTTTAAGTAGATGTTGGAGTCAGGTTTTGTTTCCATTTGTGCGCTAAAGACGATATCATCACTGGCATAATTATTGCCTAAAGAAACCATACCAGAAGAGAGTATGCGATCTTGATTTGATGTATCCTGAAATGTTTCATGAATCAATTGTTCGAATCGATTTGCTTCATTTGATAAAGGCTGTTGTACAAAATGGGATACACATAAACCAATAGGAAGACTTACGATGCAAACTATAAGCAAAGAAATAATGTTTTTTCTGGATGGATATTTTCTTGCCAGAAGAAAAAATGTAAAAACAAAGATAGAAAATAACACAAAAAATGAAATACCAGTACCGGTGATCGTTAAAAAGCTAAGCAACAGACAAATCAATATAAAAAGAAAAACCGGTTGATAAAGGATAAATAAAAAGGTAAAGATCCATAATACAATCAATATAGAAACTACAAGTATAAAATAAGGAATATCAACAGGAACTTGGGTGGAATATAAAATAGTATAAATATCTTGAATGATATTGTCTTTTATGAAAAGTACATAGAAAAACAATAATAAATGACTGCCAGCCAAAAGAATCCAACGATATTTCATTGTAAACCAATGTAATAAAAAGTAAATAATTCCTAAAATAAACAAAACAATGTATAACCAGCTATGAACAATGATCAAAGAAAATTGTGAAAGAAAAAGGCAGAAAAAAGAAAGGACCATGATAAACAGCACGGCATCAAACCATGTAAGATTTTTGGCATCTTTTGGAATTAAAAAAGTCGGTGCTGATTTTTTCATAAGTCCTTACTCTCCTTGTTTTAATGGTAAATGATGATCATAACTATCAAAACATTCTTGATGGTAAATTCGTAAATCATACAAGTTATCCATGGATGAAAAAGCAGTGGCTTGTTTCGTTAAATAAGAAACAAACATTAAATCTATGTCTTCTTTTGAAGTAATCGAAAAAACATAATAAGATGTATCTTCAATTTGACAAGTAAGTAGTATTTGTTGTTGAAGCAAACCAAGTAATATAGAATATGAAAACTGTAGATCATTACTAGTAAAACCTTCTTTAAAGTCTATTTTTGCGACAAGAGAAGTTCCTTGTTCTTTTTCATATTCTTTGACATAGTATTTTTGAAGACGAGCACTTTGTTTCCAATGTATGTGTTTGAGAGAATCTTGTGCCTGGTATTCACGTAAGTCTTTAATTTCCATTGAATTTTCATTTCCCTGGAAAACAACTCTTTTTTCATCATTTCCCTGAAAAACTACATTCTGATCCAAAACAGGACATATAAGAGGTATTGGATCAGGAAGAACAACGATATCACAAGTGGTATTTTTAAAAGTCTGTCTTCTATGAAACAAACGTGTCCAGTCATACATAGAAATAGAATCTAATGTAATTTTAAAAATGCCACACATTTGTCCTGAAAATAATGGTGATTTTACGGAAGTAGAATCCACATGTTTTTTAATGGCTTTTTCATTATTATATTGTATGCGTATAAAATATCGAATCAGACTTGGTTGTATAAATGAAGATACATGTAAAGCAAAAGGGAATATAATCTTTTCTTCTTTAGATGCCAAAACAGGATTGTTTTGAATCTCTAAAGAAGAATTCTTTTTAAAAATCCAAGTACTGGCATATAGAAAACAGGCGACAAAAAACATGCCTAATACAAATCCAATCAAAAGAAAACTCGAATAAAGAGCGGCGATATAAAGTAGGATCATGGCACAAAGTGCATAAAGTAATTTATACATAGGTTTTATCCTTTAATAGAACGCATGATGTTTTCAAGAAGCTCTTCTTTATCTAAGTGCTGGGCCATAGCTTTTGTGGAAAGCTGAATACGATGACCGATCACATACGGAAATTGTTTTTGTACATCTTGTGGAATCACATAATCTCTTTTCTTTAGCCATGCAATAGCTTTGGAAAGTTTGACCAATGCTAGAGTAGCACGAGGACTGGCTCCTACTTGTAAAGAAGGATGGTTACGAGTTTGTCTTACTAAATCTACGATATATTGATATATCACATCACTGACATAGACTTCTTCAATTTCGTGCATAGCTTCTAGTATAGTTTGAATTTGTAAAAGAGAAGTTAACTTTTCAATTTTCTTTTTGGAATCTACAGCTTGTGCCAGTTGTAATTCTGCTTGTCGATTTGGATAGCCAATAGAGCATTCGATCATAAATCGATCTACTTGTGCTTCCGGTAAAGTTTGTGTACCAATGGCATGATCTGGATTTTGCGTCGCAATGACAAAAAATGGCTGTGGCACATGACGTGTAATACCATCCACGCTGACTTTACCTTCTTCCATAACTTCTAATAAAGCCGATTGTGTTTTTGGTGAAGTTCGATTGATTTCATCGGCCAACAAGACATTACAAAATACGACACCAGGCTGATAGATAAAACGTTTGTTTTGTGTATCAGGTATAGAAAAGCCGGTTAAATCGCTTGGCATGACATCGGGTGTAAATTGGATACGTTTAAAATCAAGTCCTAATCCTTTGGCAAAGGCTAAAGCTAAAGTTGTTTTTCCTACGCCAGGCTTATCTTTTAATAAAACATGGCCACCAGAAAGAAAAGTCAGTAAGACTTCTTGAATGATCTCTTGTTTTCCATAAATGATATGATTCATCGTTTGTAGAAAATCTTCAAAGTAGTGTTGGTAACTCATGAGTTTTCTCCTTATTTATTATCTATAGTATAACATAGGCATTTATTTTTATCAGAGTATTAGATAAAGATAATTTGGAATACAGTTTTCTTACTTTTATTATATAGGCAACTATCTTGATAAGGAAATGAATTTAATAATTTCTAATCAGAGAATTCGATGGAAAGATCCAGTCGGATTCTCTTTTTTTACTATGTGGCAAGC
>CABVDD010000016.1 GCA_902497095.1 uncultured Faecalicoccus sp. | reverse complement strand
ATTACAGGTGACATTTTCGCTTAACGAAGGGTGACATTTTTCCTTAATGGCGACAGAAATTCATTTTCGCCTTGCATATAAAAATCAAGTATGATAATATAAATAAGCTTAAACATGGACCCCTAGCTCAGCTGGCAGAGCAACTGACTCTTAATCAGTGGGTCTGGGGTTCGAATCCCCAGGGGTCCACCATTGTCAAGAAAGCCTTGAAACATAGGCTTTTTTATTATGCAGTTTTTTACTCAGGAGCTATATCAAGATCTAACCCGATAAATTAACTAACCACTTTATCATAAATAAGTTTTTCCCACCTTTAAATTCATCACCAATTTCTCTTCTATGATTTTGTTTTCCATCCTTTTATACGATCACAGTTGATTCTATAATCCTATTTTTTTTGTTTTATGATAAATTTCAATTTTTCTATCTTTGAAAAAATCACTCAGCCTCTAGGTTTCTTTTCCATATTTCGGTATAATAAAGTATACTTTTTAAATAGGAATACTATACTAAGAGGATTTTATCTATGTCAAATCAGTCACGTTTAAGAATTCAATGGTTAATAGAACTCATATTTATTCTATTTTGTACCCTACTTTTTAGTCTGCAAACCAATATGATATATGCCTTTGATACAAGACCACATGTACCTATAGACACGGTTGATTTGACAAACTGGATGGATCAAATATTGGATGACAAACAGCCTATTTCGGTTCTTTCTATACCAGGAACGCATGATAGTGCTGCATATAACGGCACTAACTGGCTAGGTATTGTTCAGGCACAAACAAAAGATATTACGCATCAACTTCTACAAGGGATCCGTTTCCTGGATTTACGCGTAGCACAAGATGGATCGATGCATCATGGGTCTGTATGGGTTGGTGGATGGGGTGGTATTACGGAACATTTTCGTGAGATCAAATCATTTTTGGACGTACATCCTAATGAATTTATCATTGCCAGAATCAAGAATGAAAACTTTTCTTATAAAACGTATGATGATTGGATAAAATATCAAACCGTGCTTAAAAAAGCTTTAGATGAATCTGGTTTGAACAACTGTATTTATCATGATCGATCTAAGGCACCAACCGTTGAAGATGTACGAGGCAAATTTGTGATCATCAATGATACGCAAGGCGCATTACATGATATGGCACAATACAACTGGTATGAGCCATCAATCCAAGATACCTATAAAGATGTTAACGACTCCACCAAACTTGAACTTATTAAACAACAGTCTGTAACAGCCAACTATAATTTGAATGACTTGACCATCAATTTTTTATCTTATACAGCAGGCATCGCCAATATACAACGGCTGGCTAAAGATATGAACTCAAAATATAATGCGTGGTTAACTCAAGTAAGTCATCAATATGATACACTTGGAATTCTTCCTATGGACGTACCTGATGAAAATATCATTCGTAACATCATCGACATCAACCAGCATGCTCGTAATTTATTTGAGTTACAAAAAGAATATGAAAAATGTCTAAAAAGTCTTCAAGATCCGCTTTTTACGGATATTAATCAAGATGGAATCATTGATGAAAATGAGAAAGATGAATTAGATAGATGTATAGAAAATGCCAACGAAATCAAACAACAGCTTGAACAAGAACTTCAAGATCATACATATAGTGTTGGTGAAACAACAGCTGTACTTCGCATAAAAGCTTATCTACAAGAGCATCCCATCCCGGATACAAGTAGTATCCAAGCCTTTGATCTTCAACCTTATTTAGAGAGCATTGAAAAAGCGGAACAGACCAATCAAAAACTCAGTGCAATCAAAGAAAAGGCTTTTGAAAATGGACTGCTTCCGACAAAGGAAAAAGAATTAATGGATACAATTATACAAGAAGTACAAAAACTCAAAAATGATGCTTTAAAGTCATTACAGGAATCTTTTCCTGAAGGTACAAAAAGGGATTCTCTTATTCAAAGAATCAATCAAATCATACCTGTAGAAATATCTTCACAAAAGATAATGAATGTAAGCTTACAATCTGAACAGAAAATTTATGATGGACAACCTGCATCTTATCTCAAAAGTCCTGTTATATTAAAGTATGTAGATCATAATCAAAATACAATAGAAGAAGCCTTTTCTGATTTTGGCATAAATGACATGTCTTTTTTTAAAGATTCTCACAAGGAAATAGAAACACCTGTTAACCGAAATAGTTATTCTATAAAGTTATCTGAAACAGGATATAAAAAGATCGCAGATTATGCCAAATCCAAAGGTCTGATCCTGTTAGAAGATGCTGAAATCCAAGCAAGCTACACCATAAATCCAAGGTCTATAACTATTACCGCTAATGATCAAGTCTTGACAAAAAAAGATATAAAAAATATTCCTGTTTCCTTTAGCACCGATGATATCAGTAAAGTTCTTGAACAAGATATAAACATAGGTAAAGTTAAACTTTCTGAATCATTAAGTAGTCATTTAAATCCTGAACATCTTCAATTTGGGAAAAGCTATGATTCAGCATTGATATTAAATATATCTGGATCCGGTATTGATAATTACAATATCACCTTCATTGCAGGCCAACTTACTGTTAAAAAAGATGAACAAATTGTGACTGTACCAAATACTGGTTTAACTTTTAACTGCATTGTTGGAATTTGTCTTATTGGCTTTGGACTGATGCTTTTGATTTTTCTAAAATACCAGAAAAAAAGATAAATGAAAATTTATTCAAAGATTCATAATTTATCATTTAAAAGATCCTTCCAGAGGTATGAATTCATCTGCATATCAAAAATAAAATATATTTCAAATTTAATATCCTTCTGTTAGTCAGTAGGGTATTTTTTATTATTTTACTTCATTAACGATAAAAAAAGAGACTGCAAAATTTCTGCAATCTCTTCTCTATAGGATCTGCTTACTTATTCTTCTTCCTTCATCGTATCTAGTAAACTATCTACAAACAAGTCCATATCTCTTTGATCTTTTTCATGAAGAGAACTAATGATAGTTAGATCACTATTAATAATACTCATTTGTTTCATTTCATCATCTAAAAATTCACGAATCAGTAAACCGGATTGTGGTGCCCAGGAACCATTCTCAATAATACCGCAAATCCTGTTTTGTAGATTCAACATAGCCAAATGTTCCAAAAAATCTTTCATTACTGGATAAATCTGTAGATTGTACGTAACACTGGCAAAGACAATATGAGAATATTTAAACGCTTCAGCAACTAAATATGAAACATGTGTCTTCGATACATCATATACCTTAACATTTGTCATACCTTTTTCTACAAGCTGTGTAGCAAGAACTTGGGCAGCAGACTCTGTATTTCCATACATAGAGGCATAGACGATCAAAACACCTTTTTCCTCTGGTTCATATGTAGCCCATTTTACATACTTATTGATGATATATTGAATATCTTCTGGTTTTCTCCAAACCGGTCCATGTAATGGACAAATCACTTTGATATCTAAATTTTGTGCCTTTTTTAAAAGATGCATAACTTCTGGACCATATTTACCTACGATATTTGTCAGATAACGTCTGGCTTCATCGATCCAATCTCTATCAAAATTCACTTCATCGGCAAATAATTTTCCATCCAACGCTTTAAAACTTCCAAAGGCATCTGCTGAGAACAAGACCCCATTGGTGGCATCATAGCTGACCATAGCTTCTGGCCAATGAACCATTGGTGCATCTACAAAAGCTATTGTATGCTTTCCAAAACAACGACTGTCGCCTTCGGCAACCGTTTCAGTTCTTCCTTCTACATTAAAACCAAATTGATACATCATCATAATTGATTTTTCTGTAGAAATCACTTTCGCATTAGGATAACGAAGCAATACTTCTTCCATACTAGCTGCATGATCAGGTTCCATATGATTGATAATCACATAATCCAAATCTCTACCATCTAAGACATGTTCCAAATTTTCCAAAAACTGTCGGCAAATTGACCAATCTACGGTATCAAATAAAACTGTTTTTTCATCCAAAAGAACATATGAATTATATGAAACTCCATCAGGGATCGGATGAATGTTTTCAAACAGTTCCAAACGATGGTCACTGCCTCCTACCCAATATAGATCTTCTACAACTTTTCTGACATTATACATAAACTTTTTTTACTCCTCTTCAATATAGCTTTCTTTTCCTTCACCACATTTTGGACAAATCCAATCTTCAGGAAGTTTGTTGAATGGTGTTCCTGGATCAATACCACTTTCTGGATCTCCATACGCTTGATCATACTCATGTCCACAACCCAGGCATACATAACGCTTATATTCTGGAGCACTCTTTTTAAAGAACGGACGTCTCATTTTAACCATTGGCGGTGCCGGCTTCTTTTCACCTGTATCCAGTGCCTTTGATAACAAAGGCAAGATCACTTCTACATCTCCAACAATGCCATAGTCTGCATTCTTAAAAATATGTGCTTTAGGATCAATATTGATCGCAACGATCGTTGTCGCATCCACAATACCCTTTAAATGTTGCGAAGCACCTGAAATACCACAAGCAATATATAGATTTCCATGGAATTTTTGTCCTGACATACCTACATAACGATCTAATGGAAGGTACTGCAAGCTTTCAGCTACCGGACGGCTGCAACCTATGGCAGCTCCTGCATTTTTGGCCAGTTCTTCAATCAGTTTCATATTTTCTTTTGGTCCAATTCCCTTACCAACACTAACTACACGTTCGGCATCAACAATTGGTGTATCTATCGCAATGCCCTGCGTAAAGTCATAACCATCCTTTTTCAAGGCAGCCACCAACTGATCCACCTGTTCTTGTGGTGTACCTTCAAAAATCTTATTTTTTCTAACACCGGTTATACCTACATTAGCTTTTTGCGCAACACGAGCTTTTTTCTTGTCTTTTTTACGAGGTAGGATATGTGAGGCAATAACTATTCTTTGAATTTCATTCGTTCCTTCATAAATGGTAGTGATTTTGGCATCTCGATACATTCTTTCTACATCCATACCTTTTAGATATCCTGTACCACCAAAGATCTGAACGGCATCATTAACAACTTCTAAGGCAATATCCGATGCATACATCTTTGCCATAGCACTTTCTTTACCATAAGGCTCATGAGCTTCTTTTAATTCCGCAGCACTATATACCAAGAATCTGGCACAACGAATCTTTGTAGCCATATCGGCGATCTTAAAGGAAATGGCTTGTTGACTTGCAATCGGTCGACCAAACTGAACACGTTCTTTAGCATATTCTACAGCAGCTTCATAGGCACCCTGAGCAATTCCCAAAGCTTGTGCTGCAATACCAATACGACCACCGTCCAAAGTCATCATCGCGATCTTAAAGCCGTCACCTTCATTACCTAATAAGTTTTCTTTTGGAACAAATACATTATTAAAACGAAGTTCTGCCGTAGAAGAAGAGCGAATACCTAACTTATCATAATGGTCACCAAACGTAAAACCATCCCATCCTTTTTCAATGATAAAAGCACTGATACCATGGGTTCCTTTATCTTTATCGGTTACCGCAAATACCACATAAACATCAGCTTTAGGCGCATTGGTAATAAAAATCTTATTTCCATTTAAGATATATCCTTCACCATTCCATTCAGCTGTAGTTTCTGTTCCTGAAGCATCACTTCCGGCATTAGGTTCTGTCAAACCAAAAGCAGCCAGTTTCTCCCCTTTTGCCAAGGGTACCAAATATTTTTGTTTCTGTTCCTCAGTACCAAAATGTGCAATAGGAAATGTTCCTAAAGATACATGGGCTGATAAAATAACACCCGTACCACCATCTACACGAGATAGTTCCTCTACCGCAATGGCATAACTTAATACATCTTTACCAGCTCCACCATATTCTTTTGGATATGGCAAGCCCATAAATCCCATTTCACCAAATTTTTGAATTTGCTCTTGCGGAAATTCATTATTTTGATCAAGACTAAATGCGATGGGTTTAATTTCCGTTTCTGCAAACTCACGAACAGCTTTACGAATCTGTTCATGTTCCAATGTTGTCGTAAAAAGCATAATAACCTCCTTCTTGTTATTTCTATTATGACACTTTTGTAAGCGATTTCAAATGATATGCACATATTTTTTATTGCATCTGTAGGATTTGTCACAAAAAGAAAAGTCGGCTTACTGCATTAGCAGTTCTCCGACCTTAACTTAAGTAGATATTCCACATGTTGATAATGGACTCCATTTTCAATAATGTCATTTAAAACTTTTTTAGTATACTTTTCTTTTGGAAATGCAGGAAAGAACACATCTGCATCATAACTTTGATCAATTTCTGTCAAAATCAGTCGATGACACAACCCCAACATTTGTTCATAGATCATAGCACCACCAATCACAAAGATTTCTTCATCTTTTTGTTGATAAGCATCAATAAAATCATCAATTGAACTAAACACTTCCACTTCTTCAGGCAATTGGATACCAGATTTAGAAATCACGATATGATGTCGGTTTGGCAACATACCCGGAAGCGATTCAAAAGTCTTTCGCCCCATCACGATCGTATGTCCCTTTGTCTGTTCTTTAAAAAATTTTAAATCTTGGGGAAAATGCCAAATCAGCTGATTATCTTTTCCCAATTCTCTATTTTTACCAATGGCTGCTATTTCAGTAAGTTTCATTAAAAAACCTCCTATTGTGTCAATGGAAAAGAAATTTTCCCCATGTGTTCATAATTTTCTAAACGAATATCTTTTAGATCCTTAGAAGAATCAAAAGCATAAAAATCATGAATTTCTGGATTTAACCATAGCTTTGGTGCCGGTAAACTTCCTTTGGTTTTATAACGCTCGATTTGTTCTTTTATACCTTCTACCTGATTCACATAAATATGTGCATCTTTAATAGACCAGTCAATCGTTCCTGGTCGCAAACCGCAAACCTGCGCTAACATGCACAATAAAACGGCATACTGTGTCACATTAAATGGCAAACCTAAAGGTACATCACAACTTCTTTGATGGACCCAGGCATTCAATACGCCATCTGTAACATCCCATTCACTCGACCAGACACAACTTGGCAATACGGCCGTATCCAAGTATTCATCTTGCCATAAAGACATGATACGACGTCGATCGTTTGGATCACTCTTCAAAGAATGTAGTAATTTATCCATTAATCCTAACTTTTTTACAATAAATCCATACGCAGTCCCTATTGTATGAGCGTAACAAGGATCAAAATGTTTTAAAACAGCACCTGTTTTATCATCACACCAATCTCCATTTTCATTGATTTCCCATAAATCCCAGATATGTACATTTCTTTGTTGCAGCCAGCGAACATCATTTGACTGTGCCTGATAGATCCATAACATCTCTAAAACGGCTTGACGGATAAATAGCTGCTTTGTGGTCAAAATGGGAAATTCTTTCCCTACATCCAATTGAAAATGCGCACTAGGCAGTTTGATCGTATCGATACCTGTTCGATTTTCAACTCTTTTCCCATCACGCAAGATTTTTTCGCATAATTCACAATAAATCGTATCCCACATTGCCATTGTCTATTTCCTCCATCCACTATATCAATTAGTTCATATTTTCTAAAAATGCTTTATAACCTTTATAAGCTTCAAACACATCCGCTTTTGAACTTACCTCAAAAGGAGAATGCATATTCAATACAGGAACTCCAAAATCAACGACCTGCATTCCATAATTTGCCAAGATATAAGCGATCGTACCACCACCGCCTAAATCTACTTTTCCAAGTTCTACATACTGAATTTGAACATTGTTTGTATCCATTATATTACGTAAACGAGCCATGTATTCCGCATTGGCATCATTGCTTCCACTCTTTCCACGAGAACCTACATATTTTAATAATGCCACGCCACAACCTAGATATGCCTGATTGTTTGGTGAACTGGCTTCCGGATAGTTAGGATCGTGAGCTGCTGCCACATCACTTGATAACATCGTAGAATTCTGTAACGTTCTCTTCAATGTTCTTTCTTCTTTATGTCCCATCAAATATAAAACTTCACGCACAAAGTTTTCAAAGAATTGAGAATGCATACCGGTTGCACCTAATGATCCCACTTCTTCTTTATCAACTAACAAAGTAACACTGGTTCTCTTTACCTCTTTACAATCCAATTGTGCCATTAAAGAAGTGTAAGCACAAACTCGGTCGTCCTGACCATATCCGATGACCATACTAGAATCCAAGCCACAGCTTCTAGCTGGATCAGCAGGTACAAATTCTAATTCTGCACTAAAGAAATCTTCTTCTTCGATGCCATATCGTTCTTTTAAAATCGTTAAACAATTCTTTTTGATCGCATCTTTTTCTTCTTCATTTACCGGAATATTACCAAAAGTGACGTTCAAATTTTCTCCTGGTATCACATTAGAAGCATTTTCTTTCATTCTTTCCTGACTTAAATGAATCAGTAAATCACTGACCACAAACACCGGTTCTCCTTCTTTGGTACCAATAGAAATTTCTTTTGTCGTTCCATCCTTTAAACAAACAACACCCATCAATGCCAAAGGTACTGTAACCCACTGATATTTTTTAATTCCACCATAATAATGCAGATCCAATAATGCCAGACCTCCATCTTCATATAAAGGATTAGGCTTTACATCCAATCTTGGTGAATCCACATGCGCACCTAAGATATTTAATCCTTTTTCCAAAGGATCTGTTCCGATATTCATCAAAGCCATGGATTTATTCATCATATTCACATAGACTTTATCTCCAGGTTTTAATTCTTCTTTTGCTTCAATGACTTCTTTTAAATCTTTATATCCGTTTTCTTTTGCCAGAGCAATAGCTTCTGAAATAAACAAACGTTCTGTTTTAGCCTTAGAAATCATTTTCATATACTGCGCATTAAAAGAAAAAACATCTTGTTTTTCTTTTTCATCATAGCGTAACCATGCACTTTTCATTTTAATTCCTCCAATCTTTCAAATAATTTTTTTGAATATTCTATTTTTTCTTCCAATGTATTTTTGATAACTACTTTCCCCGTTTCCTTTGTAGACAATAATTGTTTTTGGGCTAAAAGATTTTTTAAATGATATGCGGTTCCTTCATTTCCATCTACGATCTGCACTGAATCAGGAAGTAAATTTCGTAAAGCTTGTTTAAAAAAGATAAAGTGTGTACATCCTAAAACTATACTATCCAAGGTATCCGCATGATCTTTTTGAATATACGAAAGAAGTACTTCTTTTATTTTCTTTTGATTATCCAACTCGTTTTTTTCTACAAGTTCTACTAACATTGGACAAGGAATTCGATCAATTTGATGTTCCTTATCAAAACGATGCATCAAATTTGCGAATTTTTCTTCTTTCAATGTAAAAGAAGTTGCCCAGACCGCAATTCTTTGATGTTTACCTAAAGAACAAGCCACTTTTAAAGCCGGCTCCATCCCAATGATATCCACCGGATATTTCTTTCTCAATAAAGGAACACAAGCGCTGGTTGCGGTATTACACGCAATGACAATGGCTTTACATCCAAGATTCATAAAAGTATCACAAATCTTTATGCAACGTTCTGTAATTTCTTCTTTCGTCTTTGTCCCATATGGATTATATTTTGAATCTCCTATATAAATCAGATCTTCCTGCGGCATCAGCTGGTGTATCGTATGCAGCACACTAATGCCACCTAAACCTGAATCAAAAATACCTATTGGACTTTCTGCTTGCATTTCAGATTCCTCCATGTGCTAGATTATACCATAAAATAAAAAGAACGCTGTACTAAAAGCATTCTCATCTTAAGATCTACATAAGAAAAGAACTCCAATGAGATCCATCACCTTTTATTTTCTTTTTCTTTGGTATCTCTTGAAGTTCTCTTCTCTTTTTCCATTGTCCTTTTTTTACCTCTTCACCCTTTTTCTCAGGATGTCTTCTTTGTTTTTATTTTCTTCTACCTAAAGGACTCATGGATTTTTCTATGTAACTTAGATCCTCTTTCTAAGTTATCATCCCTTTGTTCACTTGTAGTATAACATACTTACTTTCAAATACAATATAGATGGAAAACTCTGTCTATTTTCTGTCCGACTTGGATCTTAAAGCATTCATATCCGATAGTTTCTCCTTAAGATTTTCAAAAAGTGTCTCGGTTTGTTTCATACTTTCTTGATTAAAAACGACATACCCTTCTTTTGTATCAATGACTATAACATTATTATTTTTACTGTAGGCATATAGATCATAGTTTCCAAGTTGTTCATTTCGAAATTTTCCAGAAGAAATTCTCGTATTTCCTACACCAAATGTACGAGCTCCAAAAGTAAACGCATCTTCTTGATAAATTGCTTCAATATCCATATAAGAAATTGTCTTTGAAGGCGTTAAGAAAGCTGATAATCGCATCGTATCTGCTTGCATATCTACATGGATATCTCCTATAAACATGGTTATAGCCGACAAAATTATAACAATGATCGTAAACATACCAGAAACTATAGTTATTGGTTTTCCTGCTTTTTTATCTGAAGTTGACGTTTTTAAAAAGCCTTGATAACTGGCAAAACGATTCATTCCAACTTTTTGTACGATAAGTGAGATCAAAATACCTCCAATCAAGAAAGATGACATAGAAGGATTCAATCCTGTTACAAAAAATGAAAAGCTGAGTACAAAAAGGCTTAAACCGGTTATCTGCCTGGCACTCTTTATGTCATATTCATTTTGAAAATCTTCTATGGATCTATGATGCAGAAAAAGAAAATCCGCTTTTTTAAAAAAGCTTAGACATCCTAAAACTAAACAGATGCCACCCATTAGAAAATAAAACATTCTTGATATCCTTTCTTTTTATATTTTATGATTTGCCTTGTATAGTCGAAAACAAAATAGAACAAGTGACATGAAAAACCATATAATACTTGCCGGCAATATCCATTTTGTGTATAAAGACATTTGAAGAAAAAGCTGTAAATAATAATAAAATCCGACAAATTGTATTAAACCATTTACTGCACACATAAAATCCTTTAAAGCATGATTGAGAATTGTCGCATTATTTATACAGATTCCTATTTCATAGCGAAAAAAGTATATTGGATCCCCTGACTGATAATGCGGACGATATCGTCTTGCCCCTATATAGAAAAGTATAAAAACAAGTAAAGGCCAGCCACATTTCCAGATGGAACCTTGATTATTTATGGCATCTACACCAATAAAATAATATTGAACAACTTGATCGGCATATCTTAAAACTGAAAGACCAAATAATAAGATACTCATGATCAAAAATAGGGCTGGAATTCTATATTTCCAATGCATCAACATAATACTTCTCCCTTCTTTATTTCATATACAATCCAGCAAGTTTCATATCCGTATCAAAACTTATCGTAAAAGTTACCTTATGTTGGGAATATACTGCTAACACTTCGCACACCGCATAATCTTGTTGAATCAATGAATCCATTTCTGTTGCATAATATCGAGATATTTCTTGAAAAGATCCAACATCCATCTTTTCCCAATTCTCTTTTAACTGCTGTACAGATAAAGCCTTTTTTAGCTTTGCATTGGATAGTTCATAAATTGCATTAAAATCTGCATTGTTTAAATCTTCAACAACTGTCTGTGCTTGTTGATAAACTGTATTTTCATCAAAATGAGAGGAATCTTTTAAAGAAACTTGTCGAGGAGTCCATAAATATCCTAAAACCAATAACACGATAATGACTCCAACCACACCAGATATGATTCCAATGATCAAATTTCTATGGCTTTTTTCACAAGGTAACCCCATATTCTCACTCAGCTCTTTAGCCATTTGTTTAGCTGGCCCCAATCGATGCAAAATGTCTTGCCAAGTTTCTCCAGCTTCTAATGCAACATCGATATCGGATAATAAATCTTGTCGTATGCGCTCTTTTTCAAAACGAGAACAATTTAAATGATGTATAACTTGTCTAACGTATTGTGTTTTATTCATGGTTTGCATCCTCCAATATTTTTGATACTTCTTTAGAAAAAACATTCCATAATTTGGTAAGTTCTTGAAGTGTTTCTTGTCCTTTTTCTGTAATCTTATAAAACTTTTTAGGTACTTCTTTAGAGTTTGAATGACTCCAAAAGCTTGTCAAACAACCTTCATCTTCTAAGCGATATAAAATCGGATACAACGTTCCTTCTTTTAAAATAAACATCGAATTGCTGTAGTCTTTGAGCGTTTGAATGATTTGATAACCATACATAGTATTCTTTTCTAAAAGTTTTAACACTAAGATTTCCAAAACTCCTTTTTTTAATTGTCGTTCATATTTAGAATTCATGAAACCTCCTATTTAGTATTACTAAATGTATTATAATACGATAGATATTAAGAAAATGTTAAAATAGTCTTGATCGAATATAAACGAATGAAGACAAAAAAACTGTATTCTCATCATAAATATGAAAATACAGTTTTATAAGATAGTTTATCTGTTTTCCTTTAAAATCATCTAAATACTTTTAAAGTTTTCCAACCAAATCAATACCTGGTTTTAAAGTATTTTGTCCAGGTTTCCAATTTGCCGGACATACTTCACCATGTTCTGCCGCAAATTTTGCAGCTTGAACTTTACGTAATAATTCTTTTGCGCTACGTCCGATTCCATTGTCATGAATTTCATAAGCTTTGATGACACCTTCTGGATCAATCACAAAACTTCCGCGTAAAGCTAATCCTTCTTCTTCAATCATTACATCAAAATCTCTTGCCAATTTCCCCGTTGGATCACCAATCATTGGATACTCAACTTTGGAAATGCGATCACTGGCATCATGCCATGCTTTGTGAACAAAGTGTGTATCACAAGATACTGAATACACTTCACAGCCTTCTTTTTTAAAATCTTCGTATGTATCCTGTAAATCCTCTAATTCTGTTGGGCATACAAAAGTAAAATCAGCAGGATAGAAGACAACTACAGACCAATGTCCTAAAAGATCTTTATCCGTAATCGTGATGAAACGATCATTTTGATACGCTTCCACTTTAAACTCTGAAATATTTTTTCCTATTAATGACATAGTTTTTACCTCCTAAGTAAGTTAATTCTAACTTAAGAGTTAGTTATATGCAACTGAAACGATTATCTCTTTTTCCTCACATAAGTTATCTTTTAGGCAAAAAGAAAAGAGCTCACTCTCAAGTCCTAACGTCTTTTCATTATTGTTTTTCCTAAGGACTTTATTTGAACCCTTTTCAATTACCATAGATTTCTTTTCACCATCCATGGATTTTATGATAACTTAGATCTTATTCTAAGCTATTTCCTTTGTCACTTATAGCTTATCATAGAAAATGACAGATACAAGTCTACTGGATTATTCGGTCATAATTCTGTCTTTTTTGGAATTATAAATTGGTGATCGGTTTTCTTTCTGCTTTAAGATTGTGTTTCTTTTTTGAACGTTTTGCCAATTCTTCTTCTACCTGCTGCAACGTAACACCTTTTTGTGCCATCAATACAAAAACATGGTAGAAAAGATCGCCCAATTCATTGACAAGATCTGTATTGGTTTGACTTAAAGCCGCAATGATAACTTCTGTATTTTCTTCACCTACTTTTTTTAAGATCTTTTCCAATCCTTTATCAAAAAGATAGGCTGTATAACTTCCTTCTTCTGGATTTTCTTTTCGATCTATGATCGTTTCATACAATGTTTCAAATTCATTCATTTGATTTCTTCTCCTTTGATCGTTCTATAAAAACAAGAATGTTTACCTGTGTGACATGCCGCTCCTTCTTGTTGGACAAGCAAAAGAATCGTATCTTCATCACAATCTACCAAGATTTGTTTCACATGTTGATAATGACCGCTGGTTTCTCCTTTGATCCACAGTTCATTACGAGAACGTGACCAATAAGTAGCTAGACCGGTTTCTATCGTTTTTTTCAAACTTTCTTCATTCATATAAGCTAACATCAAAACTTCTTTGGTACTTTCTTCTTGTACTATACAAGGCACTAAACCATTTTGTTTGGCAAAATCTATTTTGATCATAGTCTTACCGGAATTCCTTTCTTTTGTAAATAGGATTTTACATCCTGAACACTAAGCTCATCATAATGAAATAAGCTTGCCGCAAGGGCAGCATCCGCCACGTCTTTTTCAAAAACTTCATAAAAGTCTTCTAAAGCGCCGCACCCACCAGAAGCGATCACTGGAACATTGGTAATCTTTCGTACAGCTTCCAACATCTTGATATCGTATCCTTTTTTTACACCATCCGTATCCATTGATGTCAAAAGAATTTCTCCAGCGCCCAGTGATACACCTTTTTGTATCCATTCTAATAAGTCTATTCCTGTATCAATACGACCGCCATGAATAACTACGTTCCATCCACTTTGATCCTCTCTTGCTTTGGCATCCACCGCCAACACAATACATTGATTCCCAAAAATTTTTGCGCCTTGATAAATCAGATCCGGATCCTTAACAGCTGCCGAATTTAAGCTGACCTTATCCGCACCGGCACGTAAGATCTTTTTAATATCTTCTATGGTCTTTAGACCTCCTCCTACGGTAAAAGGCATATAAATGGAAGAGGCGACTTGTTTAACGACATTGACCATGGTCTCTCTTCCTTCATGGGTTGCCGTAATATCCAAGAATACAAGTTCATCTGCTCCTTGTACATAATATTTTTTCGCAAGTTCAACCGGATCTCCTACTTCTTTTAATCCGACAAAATTTATGCCTTTGACTACTTTTCCATCTTTGACATCCAAGCATGGTATGATTCTTTTTGTCAGCATCTTAGTCCTCCTGGCACAACTTCAGTGCTTCTTTTAAATCAAGTGTATGGGCATACATTGCTTTACCTGTAATGGCGCCATATACACCAAGATCCTTTAAAGCCTGAATATGCGAAAGATCACGTATACCACCAGAGGCTATAATATGCATAGAAACCGTTTCTTTTAATTTCTTGAGCATATCTAAATTGGGACCTGTCAATGTGCCATCTTTAGAAATATCTGTAAAAATGATAGTTTTAACCCCATATGTCTCCATCTTCTGTGCAAAGTCCAAGTAATCATATTCACTTTGTACTAACCAGCCAGAACCACACACTTTTCCATCTTTACAATCAATCCCTACTGCTATCTTTTCACCATATTTTTTTAATGCCTCTTTTAAAAATTCAGGATCTTCTAAAGCAGAAGTACCTAAAATCACACGGGATACACCAGAAGTCAAATAAAGATCCACGGTATCCATAGAACGAATACCTCCTCCTACTTCTACAGGAATGGATAATGCTTTAGCTGTTTGGCAAATCAACTTTGCGTTTTCTAATTTCCCGCTTTTGGCACCATCTAGATCTACCATATGTAAATAAGGAGCCTTCATAGCTTCAAACATTTTCGCAAGTTCCAAAACACTTTGACCAACTATTTCTTTTTTATTATAGTCTCCTTGATACAAACGTACCGGAGATTGGTCTATGATATCAATGGCAGGTAATATGATCATACAAATTCCTCCAAATAATATTGTAGTATTTTCAATCCATCTTCACCGCTTTTTTCCGGATGAAACTGACATCCCATCACATTGTTATGGATCACAAGTCCAGGAATCTTCATAGTGCCGTATTGACAATATCCGATTTGATCTTCTGGATCCATATTGGATGCATAATACGAATGAACATAATACACATACGGATGTTTTGATAAGTTTTTAAAGATTGGATGTTTATTTTCCATGATCAAATCATTCCATCCAATATGTGGTACACGTACATTTTTATCTTCCATAAAGACTATTTTGCCTTTTAAAAAACCAAATCCTTCATGGAAGCCATTTTCTTGGCTGCTTTCAAAAAAAGACTGCATACCAAGACAAATGCCCAATAATGGTTTTTTATCTTCACGAACCCACTTCTCTATAAAAACATCTAACTTCGTTGTTTTAAGATTGTCCATCATATCCGCAAAGGCACCTACACCTGGCAAGATCAATTTCTGACATTTTTCAAGTTTTTCTGGATCACTGCTGATACAAACTTCTTGTCCCAATTTTTGCACGGCATTATACACACTGAACAAATTGCCCATACCATAATCAATAATACCTATCATACTTCGATCCAACCTTTAGAAGAAGGAACCTTATCAGAAGTTATGGTAACAGCTTGTTTTAAAGCTCTTCCCAAAGCCTTGAAAATTGCTTCTATTTTATGATGATCGTTGTTTCCATACAATACATTGACATGCAACGTAATACCGGCCTGCACAGCTAATGCTCTTAAAAATTCTTCCACCATCTCCGTACTAAAATTACCAATATTTTCTCGTTTAAATTCTGCATGAAAGACAAGATAAGGACGGCCACTAATATCTAAAGTTACATTACACAACGTTTCATCCATCGGCAATTGAAAGAAACCATAACGCTGTATTCCTTTTTTATCACCTAAGGCATCTTTCAGCGCATTTCCCAATGCAATGCCACAATCTTCTACTGTATGATGATCACAAACTTCCAGATCTCCTTTTGCTTTAAGAGTTATATCCATGCCAGAATGAAAGCTCAATAAAGTAAGCATATGATCAAAAAAGCCAATTCCGGTTTCAATAGAAGCTTCTTGATTTCCATCTATATTTAAAAACAGTGAAATCTGCGTTTCTTTGGTCTTTCGTTCTATTTTACTGATGCGCATATGCTTCCTCCTTTTCAAATGTATCCAATACATCTTTGATCCATTGATTTTCTTGTGTCGTTCCTATGGTAACCCGACAATAATTCTTTTGTTCATAACGTCGTATGCTTAATCCCTTTTGCTCAAAAAGATCTAAAAGCCGATCAATATTCGAAGTATAGATCAACAAAAAATTCGCATGGGATCTAGAAAGTGAAAAAGAAGTATACGATCTTGATAAAAAGGCATCTCTTTCTTGTTTTATACGTTTAATTTCGCTTGTAAATTCGTCTGCATGATTTAAGACAATCTCAGCAGCTTTCATAGAAATAGAATTTACAGAATATGGTACATGATCATCTCGAATTTTTTCCATGTTTTCTAAAGAAGTGATTAAAAAACCAATACGCGCCCCTGCCAGACTAAAAGCCTTGGAAAGTGTACGTGTCACATATAAATTTTGGCAAACCTCCAATAAAGAAAGACAACTTCCCGGAGCAAATTCTGCATAAGCCTCATCAATTACAACCGGACAATGAAATGCCTGACAGATTTTTTTGATCTGCTCATTATCTAAATATTGTCCGGTCGGATTGTTGGGATTACTAAAAAGGACCATTTGAGGATCTTCTTTTTGTCCAAAGCGAATGAACGCATCCACATCCATAGGTTGTAAAGGATCCAGTTCATATCGAACGATTTGTGCATCATAATTGGATGCATAATAATCGTACATGCCAAAATCAGGGGCCAGGGTCAAAAGTTTTTTATCTTTCCCTAAAAACGTTCCAATCAGAAAGCCTAAATGCTGATCTGAACCGTTACCTGCCAGAATTTGATCGGCTGGTACATGAATCCATTTTGCATAAGCCTCGCAAAGTTTTTGACAACGATCATCTGGATAACGATTCCATTCAATATCAAAAACAGCTTCCTGTATTTCTTTTCGAATCGAGACGGATAAATTATTTGAACTTTCATTGGCATTTAATAAAACACCTTTTTGGGTATGTACTTTATACTGTACTTGTTTCATTTATTCATCCTCCATTCGCACTTTTGCGGCATTGGCATGTCCTTGTAATCCTTCTTCTTTAGCTAAAGTAATAATTTGTTGACCATACGCTTGAATAGCTTCTTTTGTATAATGTAAATAACTGCTTTTTTTAATGAAGGCATCCACACCTAAAGCACTGGAAAATCTGGCAGTTCCTGATGTTGGTAAAACATGATTGGTTCCTCCAAAATAATCGCCGATAGATTCACATGTATAATATCCCATGAATACAGAACCGGCATTTTTTACCAAATCCAAATATTTCTCGGGTTCTTTTACCATCAATTCCAAATGTTCAGGTGCTATGGCATTAGAGATTTCAATACATTCTTCGATAGTATCACAGACAACACTTTTTCCATAATCTTTCAAAGAGGCTTCTATGATTTCCTTTTTTGGAAGTTTAGCACTTTGTATACTTAAAGCAACATTGACCTTGTTTAATAATTCTTTGCTCGTTGTCACTAAAATAGCGCTGGCCATAGGATCGTGTTCGGCTTGTGATATAAGATCGGCTGCCACATATTCTGGATTGGCTTCTTGATCGGCAATCACTAAGATTTCACTAGGTCCGGCAATCATATCGATATCGACTTTTCCAAATACCATTTTTTTGGCCGCAGCCACATAAATATTTCCTGGTCCTGTGATCTTATCAACACTTTGAATGGATTTGGTGCCATATGCAAGAGCCGCAATGGCTTGAGCGCCTCCTATTTTATAAATTTCACTGACACCGGCAATTTTAGCCGCATAAGCAATGTTAGGATGAATAGATCCTTCTTTATCCGGTGGTGTCACCATTACAATTCGTTTAACACCGGCTACATGAGCAGGAATCGCATTCATCAAAACGGAACTTGGATATTGCGCTCTTCCTCCAGGTACATAAATACCTACACTTTCTAAAGGAAGCACTCTTTGTCCTAAATAAATTCCCATTTCTTTTTCAATGCGATAACCTTTTTGACGTTGTGCCTGATGAAATGCTCGAATATTTTCAGCAGCTTCATTCATAGCTTTACAAAAAGCAGGATCACATTGTGAAATAGCCTTTTCCAATTCTTCGTTTCCCACTTTAAATTCCATAATATCGATGCCATCAAATTGTTTTGTATAACGACGACAAGCTTCATCTTTATTTTCTTTGACATCTTCGATGATCTTTGAAACTTGTAAAAGTATATCCGATGAAATTTCCTGATTTCTTCCAGCTATAAAATCAGCAAGTTCTTTTGTATTGTTTTTATCAATTTGCATCAACACGAGAATCCACCACCTTTTTTAAATCTTGTACAAAGTTCATAACTTCTTCTCTTTTTAGTTTAAAGCTTGCCTTATTCACAATAACACGAGCACTGATATCACAAACTTCGTCCAATATGATCAAACCGTTTTCTTTTAATGTTGTTCCTGTTTCTACAATATCTACAATACCATCAGCCAGTCCTAAAATAGGGGCCAATTCCACAGACCCATCAATTTTGATCACCTCTACATCAATACCCCGGTCTAGAAAATATTTTCTGGCAACATTGGGATATTTAGAACCTATCTTGACATGTCCAACTTTGTTGAAGACATTATTTTTTGGTAAAGAGGCAACACAGAATTTACACTTACCAATTTCCAGATCTAAGAGTTCATAACTATCGGATCCTCGTTCCAACAATGTATCTTTTCCCACTACACCAATATCAGCTACACCATGATTAACGTATGTGATCACATCATTTGATTTAACCAAAAAATAACGAACCGGCTTTATGGTATCTTCAAACACAAGAGCACGTCCTTTATCTTTTAAGTTTTGTGTTCCATATCCTACCTGATCCAACATGGCGACAGTTTTCTTTTCCAATCGGCCTTTTGTCAAGGCAATGCTTAAACTCATTGCACACCCTCCTGTATTTTAATTTCTTCTTTTTCATATGGTATCAATTTGACAACATGTTCTTGTCGTAATTCTCTTGCCTTTTGAAATGCCTCTATCTGCCTGGATATTGGATAATACAAATATAAAACTTTTTGTGTTTTTGATGAAATCACATCTAACAGATAATCCAGTTTTATGCTAAAGCCTACCGCAGGAAGATCTTTTCCAAAAGTACTTAAAAGATGATCATATCGTCCACCGCTTAATACACTGGTTCCAACACCTTCTACATAACCTTCAAATAGTATTCCCGTGTAATAATCTAAATGTGGAACCTTTCCTAAATCAAAAGTAATCGAATCTTTATAACCTAATGTTTCCAGATTTTCTTTCAGACTTTGTAGTTTCTGAACGATCTTTTTTAATTCTTCATCAAAGCTTATCTGCATAGCTTGTTCTAAAACATCTTGTCCGTTCAATAAAGGAAGCTTTAAAAAGAAATCTTCTTGTTTTTGTAAGAGATGCAATTGCGATAAATAATCTTTTAAGTCCACCATGCTTTTTTGATCGACCAGTTGTGCTAAAGTTTCAATTTTATCTTCAGGCAATTTTAATAAAGCACATGCTTTTTTAAAAAAGGAACTGTTTCCAATTTCTAAAGTATAGGGGAAAACTTGAAAGCTTTTCATAGTATCCAACGCACAGCAGAGTACTTCAAGATCGCTTTTTTCATCCAAGCCGATCAATTCAACACCGCAGTCTGTAACTTCACTTCGCTTACCCGCAAAGCTTTCACGTACTTTAAATACATTGGCACAATAGCGAAAACGAAATGGACCTTCTTCCTCTTTATATTTTGAGGCACATATACGAGCAATAGGAACCGTCATATCCATACGTAGCGCTAATGTATTGCTCTTGGCATCAAAAAATTTATACATCTGTTGTTCTTCTAAAGAAGAAAACGCTTTTTGATACGTTTCTAAAAATTCAATGGTCGGTGCAATCACTTCTTCATAACCATACGATTGAAAAATAGATTCTATGCGATTTTGAAGTTCTCGTTTCTTACGTGTTTCTTCAAAAACCAAATCTCTCATACCTAAAGGCAAACGAATTTGACTCATACAATTCCTCCTATATAAACAAAAAAACGCCCTCTATAAGGACGTTATCAACGTGGTTCCACCTTACTTCACCATTATCTTACAATAATGATCTCATCAAGTACTAACATACTCTAACACAATAACGGGTGTACCCGATGCCAGCTACTCTTTTTTCGCCAACATAGCTCCAGGATGTGTTCATATAAAGACGCTCTTTCTTTACACCAACCAGAAAGTCTCTTGAAACGTATCTTTTATACTACTCTTTCCTCTCGTTGCTTATGCATACAATATAATCAGTATTCTAAGAAATGTCAACTGATAAATGAAAGAAATTTCATAAATGAAAACAATTTTCAATTTTGAAGCAAAGAAACTAATTCATTTCAAACAACGATCCAATTTTGTGTTTTTAAAACAGAAAAGCTGGGTATGATAAAATTCTCAATAATTTTTTTGGCATTTAAAAGAGTATAGACTTCTTCCTGAGACATTTTAAGATAAAACGCAAGTTGTTGTATACATAAAAGAATAAATGTGATTTCATCCATAGGCTTCATAAAAAATACCCTCCATCTCATTTAAGAATAGAGGATATTTTGACATGATTTATGTCTCATTTGTATAAAATAAATATTCTTCCAGACACCAGTTATTTTCATACATCTTTTGAGCTGCTTCTTTTCCTACATATCGCAAGTGCCAACTTTCTGGAGCAATCAAAGTATACTCTTCTTTATCATCCGGATAGCGAAGAATAAAGCCATATTCATGCATGTGTTCTAAAAGCCATGAATATGAAGGATGATTTCGAACTGCATCCAAATCACTCGTATCATTATCCATTCGTATATCCACCGAAAGCCCTGTTTGATGCTCACTGGATCCTGGTCTTGTCCAATAAGCATCTGCATATTCTTGACCATAACTAGACACCCCATTATTGTATAGATTTTCTTGATAACTATAACTTCGATACGCAGAGCAGGCATTAAGAATAAAACCTTGTTCTAAGCTGGCCTGTACGAATTCTTCAAATGCATCTGCTGCTTCCTTTCTCATATAGACCGTTCCATTTTCCCCGCTGGAAGAAACAGATGTAAGATCCGATGGTTCATAATCAGAAGGAAGATAATAATATTTATTAACGAGTTGCAGCATTGAATCTAAATCTTCAACTGGCTGCATATCCGTATAAGGATCTTTGTCCAAATTCATCCAGACTTGTTTTTGCACTTCCTCTTCTGAAAGATCTGGATGCGCTTTGGCATACGCTTGTTCTCGATTGGATAAAGTAGATTTTGTTTCTGTTTTTTCTTTCTTGATTTCTTCTTTTTCCGTCGTTTTCTCTTTTGCATCAGGCACCAACATCTTATATCCTAAAAAGCCTAATGCTCCAACTAAAGTGATGGCTAAAACCGCAATAAGCCCAACTAGAAAAGCACCTAGTTTTGTTAGCCTGCGTTTTTTCTTCATACGATTTTAGTCCTCATCAAGATAATCGTAGTCGTTATCTTGAATACATACCCAATCACCAGACGAAGATCTTCCCCAATAACTTCCGTTAGATCCAGCTATGATTTCTTCAATAAAGATTCTTTCATCTTTACGTAAATGTCCTGTTTGACTCGCATTATAATCACCGGCACTTCGTAAAGCCATATTATAGTTAGCCTTATACCAACAATCCGTCAAAAAGCCATATTGATAATGATCTTCTTCATCTTGGTCTTTTTGTCGATCTTCCAGTGCATCATTGCGATCTTCTAGATAATCATTTTCATCTTGAAGATCATCCGCCTGCTCTTCAGCTTTTTTCCGTGCCTCTTTTTCTTGTTCCTTTTCTTTTTCAAGCCGGGCAACTTCCTGTTGATGTTGGGCAACTTCCTGTTGATAATTGGAATACATAAAATATCCAATTCCGCCGCCTACAATCAGAACACCGACTAAGATTCCTAAGACTATCAAAACAGGAGTATGTGAATTCTTTTTAGACGGTTGAATTTTTTCTTTTTCCATCTCTGTTTCAACAGAAATCTTACTCCAGTCATCGTTTAATGAATCTTCTTTGTTTGGATCAAAAACCGGAGGCGTTTGACGTTCAGATTCCAATGGCTTTCCACAATGAATACAATACTTTACACTTTTTGGATTCTCCTTATGACAATGTCTACAAATCATAGTTTCATTTCCCTTCTTCTTAAAAACAGTATAACACTACTTTTGTTTTTGGTCCTTAAACATTTTCTGCATTGTCGGATTTTTATATGTCAAAGAGCGAATACTAAGATTATCCACCTTCTTATTGGCAATATGTAATTGTCTATCACTGGCTAGTAAATTCTCCCTGACTTTTTGTAGATGCAGTATGGTCTTATCAATTTCATCCACAGCCGATTGAAATTTTCGACTTGCTAAATCGACATTCTTTAAAAAGCCTTCTTTGAAGTCCATCATCTTTTCTTCAAAATGCGTAATATCAATGTTTTGCTCGCGAACGGCTGCCAATTCCTTACGAATTTGTACATTTTTTAAAGCTGCATTGCGTAAGATCGTTATCATTGGAATAAAAAACTGCGGACGAATCACATACATCTTTTCATAACGATGTGACATATCTACGATACCACTATTATACAATTCACTTTCCGGTTCCAACAAAGAAACCAATACGGCATATTCACAATGTTTTTGATTTCGATCTTTATCCAATTCTTTCAAGAAAGATTCATTTGTCTTTTTGGTGGCCGTTTGATCTGCTTCATTTTTCATTTCAAACATAATGGAAATGATTTCGTTGCCCTCTTCATCAAATTCTTTAAAGATGTAATCGCCTTTGCTTCCCATAGATGCATCATTGTCTTTTTCAAAATAAGAATTCTGAAAGCCAGTAGCACGTAATTGATTAAACTGATTTTCACAATGCTGCTCCAGCGTTTCACCTAACATTTTTGTCGATAAACGCAGTTTCATATCTTTGTAGTATGCGATCATTTCATCCTTGGATTTTAATTCTAAAGTATATTTGTTGATCAGTTCTTGTTTGGATCTTTCCATATCCTCTTTTTCTCTTTCAAATTGATGCGCCTTCTTTTCATTTTCCAAATCCGCCTGCGCTTTAGAAAGCTGTATCTGATTTTCTAAGTCTGTTATTTTTTCCTGCATAGACCGCATCTCTTTTTCTTTTTCCTGCATCAACTTATTTTTCAAGCGTTCTTCCTGCATCATCCAGTCTTTTTCTTTAGATCGTGCATCTTGTTTCAACATTTCCATTTCCATCTTCCATTTTTCTTTTTGAAGACGTAATTCACTTTCATATTTTTGTTCTAAAACCACTCTTTCTTTATCGAATTCTTCTGTTTTGATTTGTTGTAAAATCTCATAATAACTTTCATCATCAATCTTAAAAACGGTTTGACAATGTGGACATTTAATTTCTTTCATCAAATTCTCCTTTCGAAAAAGCTGATTTCTTACGAAACCAGCTTACAGCGCATAGGCTTTTTCTACAACTATGCAATAACTACTACCTTGTTGTTTTACCTTACCAACGATCATAGTCTTTGTACCACCAAAATCAATAACATGCATTGGATCTTCTATAGAGATAAAAGTAGAATGTGTATCATTATATAAAACCATACCATCATTCGTCAAAGTCTGTGGTAAATCTCCCTGTATCCAAATCGACTGATCACTTTTTTGTAGAAGTTGTCCATACTGTAAGGTCTCATCAACACTTAATGGATCATTTTGTGACCAGGATATTGCATTGTTGGATGTAGAACTATCTGCATTTGATGTATCTTCTCCAACATTATTTGTATCTTGCGATTGATTATCTGTATCTTGTTGCAAAGATGTGTTTTTATTCTCTTTATTTTCTTTGGAATCTTCATCCTTTTCTTTTACAGTAAAAGACAATGTATTGCTTGTAACATCATCTTGACTGGCAGTTACTTGATATTCACCTGCTTTTTGTGGCACAACAATTAATGTATTATCTTCTAAAGCCAGATCAGATTTTTTTGTTACACGAAATGATTCTTTATCCAATTCAAAGTCTGAAGGATCCGTTTCTATTTTCACTTCTACGGTATCACCGACTTCTATATTCTTTGTATTTTCCACAGAAAGTTTAATGGATTTTAAAGAAGGCGATGAGCAACCAAACAATAAACTAGCACCAAGTAATAAACTAATGATCAGTCTGCGTTTCATAGGATCTTCAACTCCTTTATAACTTTATAGATTCATCTTAACACGAACGATTTCAAAACACAAAAAGGAGCGCAACCTTATGCTAATATCCATTCACATCAGTATAAAAATACAATATAATTATTTTAGAGAAGACTTTACTGAAATTTATAACAAGTGGAGGTGAGCAAAATGTCAGTGAAGAAATATAAATGTATTGCACTTGACGATGAAACATTTCAGATTTTATGTGGAACTAAAGGTATATTTAAGTATTCAGATGTTTTAAAAATGAATGTCATATTTGAACAAGCAAAGTATCATAATGAACAAAACCCTTTTCCATTAGAACATAGAGTTTTAGTCACCAAATATGATTTTTCACCAATCAACAGAAAAGCATATGTTGGAATCGCAATCTGCTTAAAAAACAATGAAAAAATCTATGCTTATATTTCCAATGAACCACGAATTCATAATTCTGATGAATTTCAAGAAGATGTAAAACTAGCAAATAAAATTATGGAATATATAACAAAAAAATCTGCGAATCTTACCTAAAAAATATAAAAGAATCAGTATCTGAAAACTTTCTGTTTTCGTCGTACTGATTCTTTTTTTACAATCGCTTTTCAAATCCACCCGAAATCTTTTGCCCTTCACTTAAGATCATAAAGGCATGTGGATCTACCGTTTTTATGGCTTTTTCTAATCGTCGAATCTCATATTTATTTAAAGCGACTACCAAAATATCTTTATCTTGTCCTGTATATACACCTTGTCCTTTCCAACAAGTGACACCACGACCAGTAATTCGCATGATTTCATTTTTCAAATTCTCATTTTGTGTAAAAATCATCGCTGACATATTGATGTTTTGATAATGGACTTTATCTCCTACAAAATACATGATTGCCACAAAGATAATAGAATATAAAGCATTTTGTAAGTTTACGATATACGCAAAAACCGCAAACACAAAAAAGTTTAAGATAATAGATAATTTCCCTACTGAAAAATTTGGTTTCGTCTTTGAAAAGTAGACACCTAATATATCAATACCTCCTGCACAACTGCTGCTTTGCAGGCAAAGTCCTACTCCAACACCACTCATCAAAGCACCAAATACACAATTACTAAGCATATCCGGCATAATTGCTTCAGTACGTAAAGGTAATAAAGATAAAGTGATCATCTGAATTATGATACTGATCAAAGTTCGAAGACAAAATGATTTTGAAATTGATTTTAATGCCAAAATATATAAAGGCACATTTAAAAGCATATTCATAATACCGGTTAAATCTAAAGAATCCGGATTAGGATTAATAGGGCGTAATATGATATTCAAGATTTGTGCAATACCTACCACACCTCCTGAGTTTAAACCGCTGGGTGTAATAAAAAAGTAAATTCCCAAAGAAAATAAAATACTTCCAACTATTACTTTTACATATTTTAAAGCTTCATCTTTCATTTTCAAAAATCTCCTTTAGTCACATGACTCTTTGGCAACAAGCGTAAACCTTTAGGAATTCGATTATTGATCCTTTGTCCGTCACTTTTACCAAAACCAAACGGGATCCCATCAATACAATAACAAGTATATCCCTTTTCGCTTTTATAAGGAATCTGTAATCCATGCATTACATCATCCATTTGTTTTAAATCAAGTTCTATGCTCTGCCTATAATTTTCTTTTGGAAAAGCCATAAACAAAGCATGTGCGGGTTCAAAACGTTTTTTAATATTACTTCCCGCAAAAATACCTTGTCGCAGACAATGCGTTTTCTTTAATTCCAAAAACGGATGATCCATACAATACAGATCATTTTCTTTCCAATAACCATATTTTGGAATATGTACGATAAACTCATGTAGAAAATCTAGGTTTTGATCCTTTTTTGAAACTTTTTTTACAGGCAGTTCTTTTATATCTCCCTGCATCTTTTGCATCTTACAAATAAAGTGCCCTTCCCCTTTTTGCATTGGAAAAATACGAACGACTTTATTGGCATCCATGCCTGGCGTTGAAAAACCTTTTTGTCCAAATGTAACTTCTGGATCCACCTGACGCATATCCGGATGTCTTTTTAAAAAGGCTGCAATTGTTTCTTCATTTTCTTCTTTTGCATATGTACATGTCGAATATACCATATATCCGCCTTTTTTTAGTGCTTTATAAGCCTGATCCAAAATATATGCCTGCCGCAAGGCACACTGATGTACGTTTTCTAACGACCAGTTATCTTGTGCAGCATCATGTTTTTTCATCATTCCTTCACCAGAACAAGGCGCATCAACTAAAACTCTATCAAAACAAGAAGCAAGTTCTTCACAAACAACCTTTGTATCCCCTTGCGTTAAACAAAAATTCTGTGCTGACATTCTCTCCAAATTCGATAATAAAACTCTGGCCCGCTTGCCATCATATTCATTCGTAACTAAAAAGCCATCTGTTAACTGCGATAAGATTTGACTTGATTTTCCACCAGGGGCCGCACAAAGATCTAAGACAGTATCTGTTGGTTGTACATCTAATACAGTTACAGCACTAGAAGCACTGGGTTCCTGCAAATAGAACGCACCGGCAATATGATAAGGATGATTGCCTAAAGATCGATCAATATAGTACCCATAAGAATAAAAAGGACTGTGATCTAAAACCGGTGTATTAGCTTTTAGCTTATCTTCTGTAATTTTTTTAGGATGATAGCTTAACCCTTTATACATAGGTTGTTCCAAAGACTTTTCAAAAGTCGCAAAATCTTCTTTTAAATCTTTTTTCATGCGTTCTAAAAATAAATCGTTCATAATTCACCTATATCATAATCACTTCTTCCGGACGAACTCGAGTGGCCCATGCACTTTGTGTGTTGGCTGCATCCCAGCCACATCCAAAACTAAAATCTGCCCCTTGCATAAAGTAAGAAACAGCTTCTTCTAAAGAAACATGCAGCTCAAAAACTTCAATATGTGTATGTCCTCCCGTACTATTCCCACTATTTCCTGATAGCGCAAGTACATCTCCTTGCGAAAATTGCTGTCCTGCTGTTACATAAATCGTATTGGATAAATGAGCAAAAGTTAACGCATACAATTTTTCTTGTACCGAAACAATAAGACAAAGCGTATTGCCTCCCCCATAAGGCCACCCTTCCATATTACCTAAATAGCCATCATTACTATCATAAGAAGAATCGGCATATAAAACGATGCCATTGGCCGGAGCATAAATATTGGAATACAATGCTAACGCAAGATCCATACCCAAATGCATACCTCCATGAGGATAGGTCCATGTCCCGGCAGAAACATAACCGTCATCTGATACTTTATGCCATGCTAAACTGGTAGAAGTTATAGAAGCATCCTGTACCAAACAAGAAAAATGCGAATCCTTTTTGGCTGAATGAATAGAGCCAAATACAGGAAGATTCTGTAAGCCTTGAATCATCTTTTGTGAATCTTGGTTTTCCTGTGAAGATGTACCATAACCATCCGTACTCTTAAATCGCACTTTTAGTACATCCTGCGCTTTATCAACACGCTTATCATACTCTTGAAGATTTTGAATTTCTAGTTGTAAATGAAGTAATTTTTCTTCTTTTTGACTGCAGTTTTTCTCAAGATTTCTATATTGATCATACAAATCTTGAAGCATATTGCCTTTGTTGGAAAGTTTACCATCCATCCAATATGGATACATTCTTTGTTCTTGTACCAAATAAAGCATCATTTGTCTTTTTAAACAGTCATAATTTAGCTGAGTGGCTTTCTTTTCTTCTTTTAATTCTTGAAGCCTTTTTTCATCAACAGTTGCTTGTTTAGACAATGATTCCATATCTTGAACGATTTCTTTTTTTACTTTCTGTAAAGAATAAGAAACTTGTGAAGATTGATGTGCCTGACAATGCATAGCCTGTTGTTCTAAAGCATTGATGTCTTGTTCATAAGAAGAAACTTGTCGAAATCCTGTTAAAGAAATAAGCAAAAAAAAGCAGACGAAGAATCGAGAAAAATGCATTAAAAAATCTCCTTCTACTGTCTGTTTTCTTTATCACTACATTACCATAATCCAAATTGAATTTTCAATCTTTTTTCACTAAAACACCTGCATTTAAAACCATCATAAATACCATAGAAGTAGCCAATACATTCATTGTCACATCCAATAGTCCGTGAATCAAAAAGATAAGAATGCATCCCACGATTAAGCCAAAAAGCTTTCTATCATAGATTCGAACTTTCCATATTTCCGGCAGTAAATATCGAAATACATAATACAAGATCCCCAACGTTCCAACGATTCCATAAGAAGCTAAAGAATCTACATAAATATTATGGGCATGCGGTGCTTTATGTCCATTATACATTTGATAATATAAATGATACGATTGAGGTCCTAAGCCAAAAAGAGGATAATTTTGAATGCCCATCCAAGCACATCTCCATATTTTAAAGCGAGATTCCAATGTACTCATATCTGTAATTCTTGGAATTAGATCCGGTTCCATACCAACTAATACAATGCCAATGGCTAATCCAGCCAAAGATATGAACAACCACATTTTTTCTCTTGTCAAAAAGAAATACAATGGAACAATGACTACAAACGGTAATAAGGCAGTACGACATCCTGTTAGATACAACAACCCAAAATTAAAAAGTCCAATGGCTACATAGAGTATTTTTTTTGTCCACTCTTTATACTGAACAAAACGATAGACGCAAAAAAAGATCCAAAACTCTAACATTGTCGCATATAAATTGGCATTATCAAAAGTAGCCATGATTCTTCGCTTTGGTGAGTTTTGAATATGAAATTCAAAAAAGTCATACCCTTTCTGTGCCGAAAAATCAGCAAATTGAAATAATGCGAAAATCCCTACTAAAATGGATCCAATCAACATGATGTTGATCATATAATGAAATAACTTAGGGTGTACTTGTTTTCGATAGACACTGACAAATCCCATCACTAAAAGCATTCCTAAGGAATTGACAAGTCCAATCAAATTGTTTGCGAAAAAGGAAACGATGATCTCCATACCGATAAATAAATAAATCCAAATGGCGCCAGGCTGTTCCTTGATGGAAACCCATAATTCTTTTTTATAAGCTTCCCAGCCTAAAAACACAAGCAGTATAGCCGCCGTAACATACTGTGTTAAAAATAAAGACACCGTTATCATCAACAACATCCAATCCATATGATGGAAAGAACGAAAATCTTCTTTTACTCTTATCAAATTCATATTGATTTCCTCATCCTACTTCAAATAATCTTGTAAGACTTCACTCACAACTTTATAACCGGCATCACTTAAATGAAGTCCATCGATCGTATATTGTGCCTGCAAATTTCCTTGTTCATCCTGAAGCTTGGAATACATATCAATATATTCCAATTTATTTTCTTTACAATACTCCTTTAATTGCTTATTTATACTTTGAATTGTTTCATTCGATCGAGTCCCTGCAGATAAGCCAACAGAAGCATTGACCGGATACAAACTCTCTATAAAAATAGTCGCTTCCTTGCGATTAGATTGAATCTCTTTAACAATTTTTTCTATGTTTTCTACGATCTGATCTTCTGATTTTCCATTTTTTAAATCATTGGTTCCAATTAAGAGAAAAACCTTTGATGGATTATAATCATAGACTCTTTCTTTCATAGCCGCCAAAATTTGATCCGTTGTATTCCCGGCAACACCACTATTTACAACCGGTTGATTTGGAAAATAAGTCTCTAAATCAAAATAATCGGTTAAAGAATCTCCCAAAAACAAATAGTTATCAGGAACTACTTGTATCTCTTTTTCCACCTCTTTTGTCACAATCTTTTCTTTTGTGAATATTCCACAGACAATACCTAGACAAAGAACCAAACTAAATAAGGTGCCTGTCCACAACACTATATATAAACTCTTTCGAATACGTATTCTTTGTTTTTTCATGATGTCCTCCACTTTGTAAAAGTATATCATGAATTTTACACAGATAAAAAAGAGGGTTATTTAATTCCCTCTTCAATAAAACTGTTTAAAAATTATAAGCATTGTAGCCATCAACCATACACAAATCAATGCATAATAGATCTTTTTAGAAGTATTATTTCTTTCCAAAAGAATAAATCCCAAAGAAAGAATTGATAAAGAGATAGTTGAAATAAATTTATTATCACTTAAAGTAAACAGAGCATAAACCGCCACTAAAAGAACTTCAAGAATTCTTCTTATGTAATTAAATCGTCTCATTTCTTATCCTATTTTGTAGTATGAATATTGCCAATAACCGGTCTGTGATTCATTCCAAATGTTTCTTATGGCACTAAACAGGGATTAAAATCGGATATTGCTTCTACAACAAAACGTGCGGTTGTTGTAAAAGAAACAATACCTACTAAAGCAACAGACCTACCTAATAATACTCTTTCATTCCTCCTTTTAAATTTTGTAAAAAGTTCATTTAACAAATTATGAGCAGATATAAAGGAGCTTTAATAAAGTGGGATAATATTATCTTCATAACATATTTTTACAAAAAACTAACTATATTATAAGTTTGATGCTTATTATTTTTATATAATATACTAATATAATATGAATTATATGTTTTTCTCTGTATTTTATAGTATGTAAACTAATATATAAAACACGAGAATATTATTTAAAAATAAAAAAACAAGGAATGTATTCAATCCATACTTTCCTTGTTTAAAGCTAACTGGTGCCGACAGCAAGACTTGAACTTGCGACCTACGCGTTACGAGTGCGTTGCACTACCAACTGTGCTATGTCGGCAACTGCTCAACTATCATATCATACTTTTGAAAAAAGTACACAGATAAGTTGAGTTTTTTATTTATTGAGCACTGTTGATTTGTGATTGTAAACTCGAAATTTGTGTTTCTAAACGAGCAATCGTTTGATCATTAGAAGAGATAGCAGAGTTTAATTCAGTAATACTTGCAGAATCGCCACTAGCTTGTGCTATAGCTAATTCAGAACGCAAAGTTTGAGCGTATTCTTCATAAGAAGATAACTGATTTTGTAACGATTGCAGCTGACTTTGTAACGAAGAAAGCTCTTGTTGTTTAGCAGCTTCTTGTTGATCTGCTGCTTCTTTGTCTTTACGAACATTTTCCAATAGTGTCGTAAATCCCATATCAGTATTGGCTTTTGCCATTTCATCAATTCTCTCCTGCAGCTTATCTGATAATTGTGAATAAGCTTCTTCCAAATCTAACAACTGATATTGCTGTGATGCACTTAAAGAACTCCAACTTGTTAAAAGTGAAGTAATTCGTTGATAAGCTCCATTAGGATCGGTGCCTATCTGTTCTTTCATCTCTTTTAATTCTTTGACAAGACTTGTATATGTTTTACCTGTTTGTTCCTTAAAATAAGCATTGATATCTTCTTTTTGTGTCGTATTTAAACGATCATAATCTTCATCCATATCTAAAAGTTCAAATCGCTCTGAATCAGACATCAATGTGGCATCACTATCTAAATCGCTGCCATATTCGTCTGCATAACTGACTAGTTTATCATACGATTTCTGCATAGCTTCTGTAACTATATGTGCTGGATCCCATACATAAACTTTATATGCATAGCCTCCAAGACAAGCTGCAAATAAAACAAACACTCCTAAAATAATAGCGATCTTCTTTTTTGATCTTTTCTTTTTGGCAGGCTTTTCTTTTTTCTTTGTGGCATGCGAAATACCTTTAGCATTTGATTTATTCAAATCAATTTTTAATTTTGTACGAACTGTTTGATCCTGATCATACTCATGTAATGCTTTGGCAACAGTATTTACATCAAAAGATTGTGTTTTAAGTTCTTCAATAGAGGAAGTAGTAAAATCATCATCCTCTTCTTCCTGCAACTGATTATAGTAAAATCGCTGTTCTTCTTCCGCAATCGTAGATTGTCCTCTTTCTTTTCGAAGCATATCTAAGGCAGAAGAAAGCGTTTGTTCAGCAGCCTTTCTTTCATCCTCATTTTTTTCTGTAGTTTTATCTATCGCATCGGATTGTTTGGCATAAATAGCCATATCCGTTTTTTTATCCAGTAAAGCTTTGGCAAAATCATCAATTTCTTCTTTTTGCACTTTGTTGTTCGGTTTTTCCATTTCATTCCTCCGGTGCCTATATCATAACAAATACGGTTCTTAAAATAAAGGCAGTATCACTTTCCTTGTCAAAAGAAAAGAGATTACGCTATAATATAACCATGAAAAATGAAAAGATTATCAAACGAATAGCACAGCCCATTTTAGAACAGCTGGAAAAATATGAAAATCAGTTCAGTAAGACAGAGTTTAGATCTTTACCTGAAATCCATTTTGTTTTGGATAAAACACATGACGGTCCCGTTATGATTGAAGACATTGAACTGACTGATGAATTATTAGAAGAATTAGAAAGCTATATTCAAGAGCAAATCGAAGCAAAACATAAACCAACAGTTTTGCATTGATTTTTTTCAAATGTTCTGCTATTATATTAAAGCAGTCTTGCGGGCGTGGCGAAATTGGCAGACGCACCAGACTTAGGATCTGGCGCCTTTGGCGTGGGGGTTCGAGTCCCTTCGCCCGCACCAATTTATAAAAAGTAAGCGAATGGATTCAAGCCATCCGCTTTTTTTTAATCTTCTTTTTCTAAAATTTTATTAGCTTCTCTTTCAAAATTAATTTGTTCTTTTTTAAAGAAATCCATCAATTCATCTACTTGCGCATTTTGTGCCTTCATTAAAGCTTCTTTATATGTATCTTTATTGGCCGCATGAATGATAAATGGTATTTGCCTGTTTCTTAAAGTTTCTTTGAGCAAAAGAATTCGTCCGATGCGACTATTGCCACCACGAAAAGGCATGATTGTTTCATAGGCTGCATGAAATCGTACTAAACTTTCTAAAGAGTGAGCATCTGTTTCATTATAAGCATTGATGAGATCGTTCATTCTTTGTGTGACTTTTTCCCACTCACTTTCTTCTCTTTCCTCTTTTTTATAATACTCTCCTGCATATAGTCCTTTTCGTACATCTTGACTTGTGCTGTTTCTAAAACACAAGTGATATTTCTTGATCAAATTATTAGAGACTGAATTGTCTAACGTTTTTAACATTTCATCAAACATCACAAAATGTCCTGTCGTTTCTTCAATATCAACTAAACGAATCACATTATCATCTGGAATGATTTCACCTTGTGTAAAGATGGAGGCCACTTGTTTTCGAGTCAATGTATTACCTTCAATCTTATTAGACTGATAAGCTGCTTCAATCTGCATCCAAGCGTATATGCCATTTTTCTGGTTCATCTTCTGCTCATCCAAAAGTTTTTGTATTAAATTTTCTATCCATTCTTTTTGCATATTCATGCTCCTTTCCAATAGATCTTAAAAAAACTTATCCTATGTATCTATTATTCTTGTGCAGGATACCAACCTTTAAAAGATACAAGTTCATATCCTTTATATGTCAACAAACTTTTTACACCTTTAGGAATAATTTGATAGCCGAAACGATCTATTTCAAAAGTGAGCATTCCTTGCTCAGTTTCAAACTGTAATTCATAAATAGGCATAGCTGAACCATTCATCATTGGATTTGGATGATAAAAACGAGCTTTTTTTTCCACTAAAGTTGCCTCTACACTAGAAAGTGGGCAATGATTTACAGTATATCGTTTCATAGTAACCTCTTTCATTTGTTTTCAAAATGTTTCTTTTTTTACATTATAGGTGTCATTGCATTTTTTTACAATATACTTTATGAAATCTTAATTTTAAAAAAAAGAGTTCAGAAATAATTCTGAACCCTACTCCAATTCTTGATCGGCAAATTGAGAATGATATAGTTTTTCATAGATACCTTGTTTTTCCAACAATGTTTCATGTGTTCCTTGTTCTACGATATCTCCATGTTGTAAAACTAAGATCAAATCTGCATTTTTGATTGTTGATAAACGATGAGCGATGACAAAGCTGGTCCGATTTTTCATAACCCTTTGCATAGCTGACTGCAACATTTTCTCCAAACGAGTATCTACAGAACTGGTTGCTTCATCTAAAATTAAGATCTGAGGATCTTTTAAAATAGCTCTGGCTATCGTTAAAAGTTGTTTTTCTCCTTGTGATATATTGTTTGCCTCTTCATTTAATTCTGTATCATATCCATGCGTTAGTGTACGAATAAAATGATGAACGTTGGCCATCTTGGCAGCTTCAATCACTTCATCTTTTCTAGCGTTTAATCGACCATAACGAATATTATCATAAATAGTCCCGTTAAAAAGCCAGGTATCTTGTAAAACAAGGGAGAATAAAGATCTTAGATCTTCGCGTTTAAAATCTCGGATATCTACACCATCGATTTTAATGCTGCCTCCTTTTACATCATAAAACCGTAATAATAAATTCATCAAAGTGGTCTTTCCGGCACCTGTTGGCCCGACAATAGCTACCATCTGTCCTGCTTTAACATCAATGTTTACATCTTTCATCAACAAGTTTTCATCATAACCAAACTGCACATGATCAAATTTCACATTGCCTTTCATCGTATCTACCGGCTGCACAGCTGTTGTTTCTAAAGGTTCTTCCTCTTCGGCAAGCATACCAAAAATTCGCTGCATGCCCGCAAAAGCGGACTGAACTTGGGAAGAAAGTTGTGAAATTTGCGAAAGAGGATCATTGATTTGCCATATATAACGAATAAATGCCTGTAAGCTTCCTACTTGTAACTTTTGTTCAATAACCAAAACGCAGCCAAATACGGCAACAGCACCAATAGCCAAATACGTACACAAAGAAACTAAAGGTGATATCAAGCTGGAAACAAACTGGGCTTTAAAACTTGCCTTACACATTTTATCATTGACATTCTGAAAAGTTTGAATGGCATCTTCTTGTTTACCATATAAAATAATTTCATTAAATCCGCCATACATTTCAGTAATGGTTCCATTCAACTGCCCCAATGTATTTTGTTGTTTCTCAAAAAGTTTTTGTGAATGAGATACGACAACTTTAGTAATGATCAAAGAAAGTGGAATGATCAACAAAGCGATTGCTGTCATTATTGGATTGATCATCAACATCATTGTAATTACAAAGATAAATGTCAAAATAGCACCAAACACTCTTGTCAAAGCTTGTTGCAGGGCATTGCTTAGTGCATCTACATCATTTGTAACACGACTTAATATATCTCCAAAGGCATGGTCATCAAAATATCGAACTGGTAATCTTTGTATTTTTTTCTGTAATGCGTTTCGTAAATCATGCATCGTCATTTGAATCGCATCGGTCAAAAAGAAAGCTGTAATCAATTGAGATACTGTCTTGATCAAATACAAAACCAGTAAAAGTGCCATGATACCTAAAATCGTTTCAAAGTGTACATGCGCACCAGGAACGCCTTTTATAATATTCATCGCATCATTCATAAGCGAAGTAGTGATCATACCTTCTACAGTTGGATTTAAGGCAAAAGCAAGTTGTGTCAAGACAATCATGATAATCGCAATGATCATCTTGAATCGGTAAGGTTTCATAAAATGAAGAAGACCTTTTAGACAATCACGAGTCTTTATGGTTTTAGTTTCCATATGCCAGTTCCTCCTCACTCAATTGAGATAATGCGATTTCTTTATACACAGGACAAGTTTTCAATAACTCATCATGCGTTCCATATCCCACTGTCTTTCCTTCATCCAATACTAAAATATGATCTGCATTCATGATCGTGGAAACACGTTGCGCTACGATCATCATGATGGAATCTTTGATTTCTTTTTTTAATGCTTTACGAAGCTTGGCATCTGTGGCAAAGTCCAAAGCTGAAAAAGAATCATCATAAATACAAATTTGCGGATGTCTGACAAGTGCACGCGCAATGGAAAGACGCTGTTTCTGACCACCTGAGACATTTGTTGCCCCTTCAACGATCATTTCATGAAATTGATCTGGCTTTTCCATGATAAAATCATACGCCTGTGCTACACGCGCTGCTTTTTCTATATCATTTTTTGTCGCATGCGTATTTCCAAAGCGTATATTATCTTCAATCGTTCCACGAAATAAAACCGCTTTTTGGGCAACATATCCGATACAGGAACGAAGTGAATCCAATTGATAATCTCGAATATCTTTATCATTGATTCTTATACTTCCTTCACTCACATCATAAAAACGAGGAACTAAACTGATCAATGTACTTTTTCCTGAACCTGTAGAACCGATAAATGCTATTGTTTCCCCTTTTTTAACTTCAAAGCTCACATCTTTTAATACGGCTTCTTCCCCATCCGGATATGCAAATGTTACATGATCAAATACAATAGAACCTACCTGTTTTAGCTCTGCCGCATTTTCAGGCTCTGTAATCTTTGATTGTGAATCAAATACGGCTTTAATTCGTCTGGCGGATACACTGGCTCTTGGATACATCATAAATACTGTACAAAACAACATTACGGATAACATCGCATGAAACAAATATTCCATAAAGGCAATCAATTTCCCCACTTGTAATGTATTGGCATCGATCATACCGGCAGCCACATAATAAATGGCCAAGGCAGCAAGATTCATCACAAAGAAAAACATAGGTTCTGTACTTGACATCAGCTTAAACAAATTTCTGGACTGGTCCATAAAAAAGCGATTTTCTTTATCAAAACGTTTGGATTCATAAGCATCGTTATTAAAGGCGCGAATTACACGAATTCCCGTTAAATTTTCTCGAAAGATACGATTTAATCGATCCAGAGATCCTTGTTGTCTTTCACTGATAGGCTCTGAAAACCGTCCTACCAGCACTACCCCAAGTATGATCAATGGAATCGTAGAAGCAATGATCAAAGAAAGTTGTAGATTGGATTGAACTGTCAAAGTAAAGCTGACAAAAAACATTACTGGCGTCAATAATGCCGTACGCAAAATAACGTTTAAAAAGACCATGATCTGATACGCATCATTATTCGTTCTTGTGATCAAAGAAGATACACCAAACTGATTCATCTGAGCATGAGAAAAAGTCTGTACATGTTTAAAAACATCTTTTCGAATATCTCGAGTAACCGATGTGGAAATCTTTGCGCAACAATATCCCAACAAAATAGTTCCACATACGCCAATCACCGCAATGCAGGCAATAATAAACCCTGTTCGAAATAAATATTGGCTGTCTTGTCGAATGACACCTTCATCGATCATGTCCGAAATCAATGTAGGAATTCCCAATTCTGCCAACGCAAAGCCAAAAATAGATACTATATTTAATAAAACTAAAAATTTATATGGTTTTAAATACTTTAATATCAGTCTCATTTTTTTCCTCCTAATCTCTTACAAAAAAGAAGAAATGCGCATTCGCATCTCATTCTAAAATATAGGGATGTTGTCGGATAAAATCCTTTCTTACTTTCTCATTTTGAAAATTTACCGGATGATAATAACCGGCCATACGAGCCCATACCATACACTCTCTATCACAATGTGGACATTGTTTAACGATACCAGGCAGATATCCATGTTCAGGACATATAGAATAGACCGGCGATAACATAAAATCATAAATTGAAAAATGTTTGATAATACTTTGTACTAAGGTTTTAACAGCGGTTGTATCTTCTATACCTTTGGCGATTGGTATGGAAAACGAAACACCTCCATTATAAAGACTTTGTATTGTTTCCTGAATTTGTAAGGATGCGAAAAGATCTTCTTCATTTTCCAAAGGAAGCTGACTCGAATTCGTATAGGATAGACGACCCGCCGTTTTCATTTGAGGATAAAGATCCTGATCCTTTTTCGCAAAACGATACGATACACTCTCTGCCGGTGTTGCTTCCAAATTATACAAACAATGTGTCTTTTCCTGTTGTTTCATCAAATAATCACGAATATGCGATAAAACCTTACGCGCAAAATCTTGTGTACTCTTGTGTCCCATATCTTTTTGTAGCCATTTCGCATTGATACCAGCCTCATTCATGCCTACGATTCCAATCGTAGAAAAATGATGTTCAAAACTATCGATATAACAAGCTGTATAAGGATATAGCCCGCTACGAAACAACTTTGTCAAAACTTGTCGTTTGATCTGCAAAGAACGACACGATAAAGCCAGAACTTCATCCAAAGAAAGGAAAAAATCAGTTTCATCTTCAGCAAGCCAGGCTAGCCTTACAAGATTGATCGTCACTGTTCCTATACTGCCCGAATTTTCCGGATAACTATAAAATCCTGGTTTATAATTCCAAGATTTTAAAGTTATCGGACGATGAGGATCTCTTTGCACCATAGATGCATTCACAAAATAAGGCATTCCGTATTTACCGGCACATAGAAAAAGATTTTCATAGCTTTTGTCATTAAAATCAAAATTCTTATCAATAAAAACTGTCGCAATAGGAAATGGAAAGCCATTTTTCTTGGCATCGCCTTCTAATAAAATTGAGAAAAAAGCTTCATGGATAATGTGCATTTCTTTTTGACACTGCCCATATGTAAACTCCATTTGCTCATTTCCTACCCAAGCTTTTACCTCTTTTAGATTGGCAGGCACCTGCATGTCAAAAAGCACATTACTAAAAGGTGTTTTGGTGCCCCAGCGTGATGGAATATTTACACCATAAATAAAAGCTTCCAGTGCCTTTTTTACATCCTTTAGCGACAAATCATCTTTTTTCACATAAGGCGCTAAGTACGTATCAAAGCTTGAAAAACTTTGTGCACCGGCCCATTCATTTTGTAGAATTCCCAAAACATTGACCATCTGATTACACAATGTCATCAAATGTTTTGGTGGTTTAGCATGCACTTGTCCTGGCATACCCGTAATACCTTCTTTGATCAATGTCAATAAAGACCAACTGGCACTATCTCCTGTTAACATATCCAGATCATGAATATGGATTGATCCATTATTATGTGCTTCTTTAATGGAAGCATCATACACTTCGCTTAACCAGTAATTTCGTGTAATAGCTCCTGAATTGGATAGGATCAAACCACCTACCGAATACAGCGAAGGCTGATCCTGCAGTTGTTCTTGTTCCACATCATCCAGATACGTATCGACAATATTTTTATAATCTAATGTTGTGGTTTCGATACGTCGAATATTCTCTCTTTGTTTACGATATAAAATATAAGCTTTGGCAACTTCCGTATACCCTACCTGTGATAATACACGTTCCACACTATCTTGTATATCTTCTACAGATACAATATCATTTTTAATTTTGGGTTGTACATCGGCTGTAACTCGAAGTACCAACAAATCAAAGATTTGTGGATCATATGCCATCTTACAGGAATCAAATGCTTTTTGTATCGCATTTACAATTTTAGATATCGTAAAATCAACAATGGTACCATCTCTTTTTTCTACCTTCAGCATACAATCCCTCCTATCGAATCTTTATATTGGGTATATATTGTTCTAAATCTTTTTTTAAACCCTTTAGTTCTTCTTTTGTATATCCATGAAATCCTTTTTGAATCACGGTCTCTTTTTCTTCAAAAACTTCCAACTCTAAAGTTTGAGCAGGTCGAATCCACCTGGCAATAGAAATTAAATCTTCTGGCGTATGAAATTCATGAATGGGTGTAACTACAAATACACTTTCTATATTTTGAGAATTTAAAAGTTGAATAGATTTTTCAATTTCATGGATCTCATATGTTTTTAATCCTATCGTTTCTCCATACTTCTCTGGGATATTTTTAATATGCATAACGACACGATCCACTAACTTTTGTTCAATCAAACTAGCCAGATGTTCAAAATAAGAACCATTGGTCATCAGATTTACAGATAATCCTATTTGTTTTACCTGTTTTAAAAACGTATCTAATTCCAAGTGCATTAAAGGTTCACCACCGGAAATGGTAATCGAATCTAATAATTCTTTTCTACTTTTGATATATTGTAAAATCTCATCCTGTGAATAACTGATAGAATCTTCTTTTATAAAAACTAAATGAGACTGATTACAAAAAGGGCATCGATAATTACAGCCCCCGGTTGCGACTATGGTTGAAACTTTTCCAGGAACACTTTGAAAACTTAGCTTTTGATGTTCAAAAAAAGAAATCGCATTTAGATCGACTTTCGCAAATTCTTTTGCGGAAGCAGCCATACTTTTATAAAAACTAGAAAAAGCATCCATATCTTCTTTAGGAATGGATGAGCTGATATGTCTCCACCAAGATGTTCGTATCGCATACACCTTGCTCATAATGGCTCTGGCTTTGGCAGTCGTATATAATTCTTTAGCTCTTTTATCTTTTTTAGAAGGCTGTACTCTTATATAACCTGTTTCTTCCAATTTTTGAACTTGTTTGGTGATCGTACCTTTATCATAGCCGCCATCTTGTGCAATTTGTTGTTGAGAGATGCCCTCATTTTCATAAATAAGGATCAAAATGGGTAACTGAGCATATGTTAAAGATATACTATGAAGCATCTGATCATAATACTTTTGCGTACTTCTATATAAAATACTGATGTCTAATAATAAGTCTGAACTGTTTTGAAATTTTCTATCCATGGTCACAATATAACAGAGTATTTTTGAAAGTGCAACTCGCAACAAAAAAAGGGCTTTACACCCTTTCCTTATTGTGGTTTGGCATCAAAACTTTCATCTCTTACCACAACATCATGTGCTCCACCTTCCACAATACTTGTACTGGAAACCAAAGTCACTTTGGCATTCTTCTGCAAGTCAGGAATTGTCAAACAGCCACAGTTGCACATGGTATGTGATACTTTTGAAAGTGTTAATCCTACATTTTCATGAAGTGTGCCAGCATATGGAACGTAAGAATCAACGCCTTCGACAAAGCTCATCTTTGCTTCTCCGCCAACATCATAACGCTGCCAGTTTCTAGCACGAGCACTTCCTTCGCCCCAATACTCTTTCATATAATTGCCATTTACACTGACTAGATTATTTGGTGCTTCTTTAAAGCGGGCAAAATAACGTCCCAACATTACAAAATCGGCACCAAAAGCTAAGGCCAAGGTAATATGATAATCGTGAACGATACCACCATCAGAACAAATTGGAATATAAATACCCGTTTCTTCAAAATATTTATCACGTGCCTGTGCCACTTCTAATGTAGCTGTAGCTTGTCCACGACCAATTCCTTTTTGTTCACGTGTGATACAAATAGAACCACCACCGATACCAACTTTGATAAAATCAGCACCTGCTTCAGCCAAAAAGCGGAATCCATCTTCATCCACAACATTTCCAGCACCTACTTTAACACGATCGCCATATGTATCGCGAATCCATTGTAGCGTCTTTGCCTGCCAACAAGAATAGCCTTCACTTGAATCGATACAAAGCACATCGACACCGGCATTGACTAAAGCTGGAACACGTTCTTTATAATCTCTGGTATTGATACCAGCACCTACGATATAACGTTTCTGGTTGTCTAATAATTCATTTGGATTTTCTTTATGTGATGCATAATCCTTTCGAAAGACAAAAGCTTTTAACCGTTGATTATCATCCACAACCGGAAGCTGATTCAATTTATGATCCCAAATTAAATCATTGGCTTCACTTAACGAGATGTCTTCTTTGCCTACGATCAATTTATCAAATGGTGTCATGAACTCTTTTACTTTCGTATCTAAATCCATACGACTTACACGATAGTCACGACTAGTTACGATACCAACTAGTTTTCCATCGGCTTGTCCATTTTCTGTAACAGCCATAGTAGAATGACCTGTTTTCTTCTTTAATTCGATTACATCTTTCAAAGTAGCTTCTGGAGAGATATTTGAATCACTTCCAGTAAAGCCAGATTTTGTTGCCTTGACTTTGGCAACCATTGCCGCTTGCGATTCTATCGATTGGGAACCATAGATAAAACTCACACCTCCCTCACGAGCTAAAGCACAAGCCATTTCTTCTCCACTGACCGCCTGCATAATGGCCGATACCATAGGGATATTCAAATGGAGTGCCGGTTCTTCTCCTTTTTTGAATTTTACTAACGGAGTACGAAGATCCACATTATCCGGTGTACAATTTTCATCGGTATAACCGGGAATCAATAAATACTCACTAAATGTTCTGGATGGTTCTTTACAAAACTTTGCCATGGTTTCCTCCTCTTGTCTTTACGCGTTATTGAGACTATTTTATGTTTTGATGATGAACAAGTCAAGTGAATTCGTCTTAACTCAATGTACAAACAACAACACAATAAGGTGCTATCCCTACACGATATGTCGAAGCTGCATTGATATTTCCATTATCAAATAAGATAGAAAGTTTTTGATGTGAATCGTATGTAAAATGTTCCGCAGTTGGATTAAAGAAACATATACAAAGATCATCATCACATTTAGTTTGATAAACCAAAACTTTTCCATCGATATCTCCAAATGTCACATTGACTTCAATCTCTTCTTTGGTCGTTAAGCGAAAACAAGGATGCTCCTTGCGAATTTTTATCAACAGCTTTGTATCAACAACAATAGGCATATGCTTATTTCGCAAATTATAATCAATATGATTGTAGTGATCGCTGCGATTATAACTGTTTCCAAGATTATATTTCGTACAACCAAACTCCTGTCCGGCATGAAGAAATGGTATTCCCTGTGCCAAGATCACTAGCGCATTAGCCAATGTCTGCCGCTGCATTAAAACGCCCCGGGATTCATTTTGACAACAAACACTGTTTTTATCCCACAAGGTATGGTTATCATGACATTCCACATAGTTTATCGCTTTTTGTGGGGAATCAAAAAGATGATCTAAACAGCCACCACCTAAACATTGTTGCATCGAATACAAAAGAGTGGTATCTCCATTTGAATAACCACAGATTTCTAAATCGCCATTGGAGCCTCTGCAAGTATCGCGAAAGCGATCACTAAAATGACCGATTAAAGGCATGTTGGCCTGATTGAGCATGGAAGCTCTTAGATGTTCCGGAACAAAACTTGGCATGTTCCAGCCTTCTCCATAAATCATAAAATCAGGTTTTAATTCCCGACACTTTTGTGCAATCTCGTTCATCAAGTTATAATCTAAAATTCCCATCAAATCAAAACGAAAACCATCTACATCAAACCACTTTACGATTCGAAGACAAGTATCAACAAAGTATTTACGAGACATCGGCGGTTGGGTATCTATATCATTTCCACAGAAAGAACCATTACTGAATTCTCCTTCAGTGTCCATCAAAAAATAATAATTAGGAACCAATATCTCCAATGGATACTTCTCTTTTGTGTATACATGATTAAAAACCAGATCCAGATTTACCTTTAAACCAGCTTTATGACAATTTTGTACAAGATCAGCCAACTCTTCTACACGTTTTGTCGCATCCGTACAATCCGTTGAATAACTACCTTCCAAAGCCCGATGATGTACCGGATCATAACCCCAGTTATAAAATATATCGGTATAAACTTCATCGACACTGCCAAAATCAAAAACAGGCAATAGTTGAATGTGTGTGATTCCTAATGATTTGATATAACTAAAACCTGTACTCATAGATTTTGTTGTGATATTTTCTTCAGTAAAGCCTTCAAATTTACGAGGATGTTTAACACCGATACCAGGCTCAGAAGTCATATCACGAATACTGGCTTCATAAATGATCGCATCGGTATTGCATCGCATCAAAGGCACATCTACTTTTTTTGGCAGTTTCACATTTTCTATAGACTGTACAACACTGTATTGTGTATTTGGTCCACAAAATGAATTATATGGATCTACGGTCTCCTTCCATGTACCATTAGCTCGAACCATAAAAGTATAATGCGCATTTAAAAGATCTTTTTTCACAGTTGTCTCAAAAATGCCTTTTTCCTTACGCTCCATTTCAATGGTTTCTTTTTGTCCATGATCATCGAAACATAGTAAAATACGGTATGCAACCGGTGACCATAAACGAAATACTGTAGCATCTTTTGTATAAAAACAACCAAGGTCTACATCTTTAACTTCATATTCCTGATTAAATCGAATCGTTTTGACAATGTGAGAATACTGACAAATCGTTTTTTGACAATGCTCATCATATACGACATATTCTTCTCCCATGATCAAAGGTTCTTTTAAAGACAATACATATTTTGTATATCCATTTAAGAGATCTTGTTTATGATCAATATTTAAATGTATGATTCGATCACAAGAATCTTTTAAATGAAAGATACGAGAAGATCCATTAAAAAAATTTTTCGACATATAGACTTTCAAGCAATTATAATCATCAAAATATGCCTCATAGTCTCTTTCCATTCGCATAGCATCTCTTCCTTTACACTATATGATCACACCCATTTTAACATAGAACCAACCTAAAAAAAATGTTACACTTACTGTATTGGAGGTCCTATCATGTCAGAATACAGAATTGAAGAAGATGTACTGGGGAAAGTAAAAGTACCCGCCGATAAATATTGGAAAAGTCAAACCCAAAGAAGTCTTGAAAATTTTCCAATTGGACAAGAAATTATGCCTAAAAGCCTGCTTTATGCATTCAGTCTTTTAAAGGAAGCTTGTGCCAAAGCCAATGCTTCCTATGGAAAAATCACACAGGAACAATGCGATGCCATATGTCATGTATGCCAACAGATTCAAGAAGGACAATACCTGGATCAATTTCCATTACACATATGGCAAACCGGCAGCGGTACACAGACAAATATGAACTTTAATGAAGTCATCACCACTTTGGGAAACCTTTGGGCTTCAAAAAACATTTTACATCCCAATGATACAGTCAACTGTTCTCAAAGCAGCAACGATACCTTTCCAACCGCATTACATATGATGTTAGCACAAAAAACTAGAGATGAATTATTACCTGCCTGTCAAAAAATGATTGAACAGCTTCAAATACTGGAAAAAGAGAATGAAGGCATTATCAAAATTGGTCGTACCCACTTACAAGATGCCACTCCGCTTTACTTTTCACAAGAATTGAGCGGTTATCGTTCTATGATTGAACACAGCATTTGTCAAATACAACATAGTCTTACTTTTGTCGATGAGCTTGCCATAGGAGCAACAGCGGTGGGTACAGGTATCAATTGTCCAAAGGACTTTGATGAAAAGATCTGTTCCCTATTAAAAGAAAAAACCGGTATTGACTTTAAACCAGATCCTAATAAATTTCATGCTTTGACAAGTAAAGATGCCTGCGTCATGCTTTCAGGTGCCTTAAAAGGATTAGCCTGCAACTGTATGAAAATTGCCAATGATATACGATGGCTTGCTTCCGGTCCACGATGCGGCATTGGCGAAATTGAAATTCCAAGCAACGAACCAGGAAGTTCAATCATGCCTGGTAAAGTAAATCCAACACAATGCGAGGCTCTAACCATGGTAGCCGTTCAAGTCATGGGCAATGATGCGACAGTAGGTTTTGCGGCCAGTCAAGGAAACTTCGAACTCAATGTATTTATGCCGGTAATCGCATACAACTTAGACCAAAGCTTACAATTATTAACAGATGCCATAGATTCATTTACTAAACGCTGTCTGACGGGTTTGAAGGCAAATCAAAAAATAATGGATAAGAATCTGCATCATTCCCTCATGTTAGTAACTTGTCTAAATCCGATCATCGGATATGAAAAAGCTGGACAGGCCAGTCAATACGCCTATCATCATAATTGTACTTTAAAAGAAGCCATCTTACATTTGGGTTATTTAACTGAAGAAGAATTTGACCAATATGTAGATCCTAAGAAAATGCTATAAAAAACGGGCAAGCCTTTTAAAGGTTTGTCCATTTTTCATTATGTCCTCTAACTTACAACATAGGACCAAATATTTTTAATATTTTTCTAAATTCACGTACAAAGAAGTTTACATTTTCACATTCCTCTAAAGTAACTTCATGCGAAACTTTAAATATCTCTTCAAAATCTTTCTTTATATCTTGAATGCATGGCGTATCGCGCAAATATACACCACATTCATAATGCAGATAATAAGAACGGAAATCCATATTGACCGTTCCCACTAAAGCACTATGATCATCGCTAACGGCAACCTTTCCATGAATAAAGCCTGGTGTATATTCATAGATCTTAACACCTTTTTTTATTAAGGCATCATAGTTAGCTTTTGTAACTTGATAAACCATTTTCTTATCAGGTATAGCTGGTACAATAATGCGAACATCTACGCCATTACTGACCGCCAGCTGCAAGCTGGAAACCATTTCATCATCTAAGATCAAATATGGCGTAGAGATCCAAAAATAATCGGATGCGGAATTTAAAAGATTTAACTGCATGTATTTTCCCGTATAGTTTTCATCTGTAGGTGAATCACTAAACGGAATAACATAACCTGGATCTAAATATGTATCTTGTAGATCCTTAGAAAGAACAAATGGAGCATATGGTGTCGGTACTTGTTCCTGATAATTCCATATCTGTAAAAAAGAAACAGTAAATGTTTCAACAGCTGCACCTTTTATACGCACACCCATGTCCTTCCAATGACCAAATCTTTCTCTTGTATTTATATATTCATCAGAGATATTACAACCACCTGTAAAGGCAACGTTTCCATCAACCACTAAGATCTTACGATGATCACGATTGTTCATCTGCATGGCAATCTGAGCCTTCATGGGATTAAAACGATGTGTCTTTACACCGCGTTCATTTAACCATTTATCATAATGAGCCGGCAAATATGTAATCGTACCAAAGTCATCATAAATCAATCGAACATCAACGCCTTCACTTGCCTTATCCATTAAAATTTGTAAGATCGTATCCCACATAACACTTTTATTGATGATAAAAAACTCCATAAAGATGTAAATTTTTGCTTGTGATAATGCTTCTAGAAAAGCCTGGTATTGTGTTTCACCAGATGGAAAATACGTAACATGACAATGATCGTATACAGGAAAGTAACCATTGGACCAGGCTAAAGTAACCATTTTATCCAACACTAGATCATCTTTTGCACTCTGCATAACTTGTAAACTTTGTTTGGCATAGCGTTGATAATCTCGATTAGCTTGTCTATCCTTGATCATTAAAGCCTTAGGAATTTTTCTTGCACCAAATAAAAGATATAGTAAACCACCAAAAATAGGCATAAACATAATAACTAATACCCATAATAGTTTGCTTGATGAATCTGAATCACGATTAATAACTTGAACACTTATAAAGAAACTCAAAATTACCAAAAGTAAGTAAAATCCAAAAAAGCGTCTAGAAAGCCAGGTAATCAAAAAGGCAAATAATCCAAGTTGTACTAAAAAAGCAATCGCAATAAAAAAAGGCTTTGATTTAATAATTCGTATATATTTATGCATAATTCTCCTTATATGAAGCATATTTTAGCATAACCAAAAAAAAACTCAAGTTTACAACTATGAGTTTAAGAAAATATTAAGAAATCCATTTGAATAAAAAAAGACCCGGCAACGTGCTATCTTCGCAGGGGCAGGCCCAACTATTGTCGC
>CABVDD010000015.1 GCA_902497095.1 uncultured Faecalicoccus sp. | reverse complement strand
AGACCACGCAGCGCTGTAAAGCGCAGCTTTGAGAGCAGGGCTATGCCCGCATAGGCAAAACCCCCGGCTAGGCCGGGGGATCATTATTTATACGAAAAAGGTTCTGTTATACAAAAAAATATCCTCTTATACCGATTTTCTTGTCAAAAAGATGACTTTTTGTTTATCTGAAGTCGGAGGTTATTATGAAAACAGATACGATTCAAATATGTTTAGATGTACAAAATGAGGTATGGAATGAATGGTGTATGCATCATGATTTGCCGACTGTAGAAAGTGATAATTCAAATAGGGTACGAATACCTGGCATAATCACTTTGCGCAATGCTTGTTTTATTCAAAATAATAAGATGTATGGTCACCATGGATTTTGGATCGAGGCCAAAGCACAAATTAAACAAAGATATTATCATTCACAAAATGTCACGGTGGATCTTTTTGGACATAAAGTATATGTATTAAAACAGGTAGTAAAACTAGATCCCTGCGACTTTGAATTACTGGTACATTTTTTAAAACACCCGCATCAGATATTATCAAGAAATGCACTTATTGACTTTTTAGAGACGCGTAAGAATCGAATCATACAAGATAATGCACTTTCCGTACATATTCGCAGAATACGTAAAGCACTGCAAGATAAAAATCTGATTTTAACGGTTCCTATGGTTGGATATATGTGGACTGGTGATGTAAAGTGCGATAAATAGGGCGTTTGAAGAACGAAAGAGTTTGAAAATCAATCGACAGATAGTTATAATAAACACAGTGTGGAGGGAAAACTATGTCAAATCGATTTGATTCAAAAGAAGTTTTTATCGAGCGGTATAAACAGGAAGTTTCAGAAACATATGGACGAGAGTTTGAGGAAACTTTCCCTGCAGAAAGATATCAAGTATTAGGAAAGATGATCCGTGATTATGTAGGTATCAATTGGAAAGAAACAAAAAATGCGATCAAAAAGTCACAATCTAAACAGTTATATTATTTTTCTATGGAATTTTTGATGGGACGATTGTTGACAAGCAATTTGATGAACTTAGGAATTTATGATCTTGTAAAAGAAGGATTACAAGATTTAGGAATGGATATAAACGATATGGAAGAAATGGAAAGCGATGCCGGTCTAGGAAACGGTGGATTAGGACGTTTAGCGGCATGTTTCATGGATTCTTTGGCATCTTTGAACCTGGCTGGACATGGAAACTGTATTCGTTATCGCTATGGTCTTTTCAAGCAGAAGATCGTTAATGATGAACAAGTAGAATTACCAGATTGCTGGTTAAAGAATGGTAATGTGTGGGAAGTTTGGAAACCACATCATGAAGTACGTGTTCCATTTGGGGGACAACTCGATGCATATATGGATGAAAATGGAAAATTCCGTTCAAATTATCATCCAGAATTTGTTGTGCGAGCTGTTCCATATGATGAACCAATCATAGGCTATCATACAACAACAACTAATACATTGCGTTTGTGGGATGCCGAAGTGGACGAAGATTTTGTACAGGCTGGTCAATTAAATAAATATTTGAATGATGTTATGGCAATCACTGCCAATGTGTATCCGGATGATTCAACAGAAGAAGGAAAACTTTTACGTTTGAAACAAGAGTATTTCTTTGTCTGTGCCGGAATCGATCAAATTATTCGTTCTCATTTACGTACGTATCCAAGTTTGGATAACTTAGGTGAAAAAGTCGCAATCCAGCTAAACGATACACATCCGGTTTTAGTGATTCCAGAATTGATGCGTGTATTGTGCGATGATTATGATTATGAATGGGATCAAGCCTGGGATATCGTTACTAAGACCGTGGCTTATACAAACCATACGGTTATGGCAGAAGCTTTGGAAAAATGGCCTCAGGGCATGATGCGCTCTTTATTGCCACGTATATATATGATCATCGAAGAAATCGATCGTCGTTTCAAATATGAAGTAGACCATAAAGGTATGGGATATGTATGGAACAATGTAGCCATCTTAAAAGAAGGACAGGTTCATATGGCGCACTTGGCAATTGTCGGCAGTCATAGTGTAAATGGCGTTGCCAAGCTTCATACTGAGATTTTGATCCATGATGTCATGAAAGATTTCGCAGATTTATATCCAGGTCATTTCAACAATAAGACAAACGGTATTACCCATCGTCGCTGGTTGTTGTATTCAAATCCGCAATTGACAGAATTGTTGGAAGAGACTATAGGCGATTCATTTAAAACAAATCCAGAAGATTTGGCTAAATTGATGGATTATGTAGATGATCCGATTCTACAACAACGTTTTATGAATGTGAAACAGGAACGTAAACAGATCTTGGCAGATTATGTTAAGAAAACGTTAGGTATTGAAGTCGATGTTCATTCTATTTTTGACTGTCAGGCTAAACGTCTTCATGCCTATAAACGTCAGTTGTTGAATATCTTCCATGTCATGCATTTGTATTTGAAGATGAAAGAAGAACCAAGTTTTAGAATTTATCCACGTACATTCTTCTTCTCCGCAAAAGCGGCTCCTAGTTATATGCTGGCTAAAGAAATCATTAAATTGATCAATATGGTTGCCGATAAGATCAATAACGATCCAGAAATCAATCAATATATCAAAGTGGTCTTTATTCCTAACTACTCTGTTTCTGTTGCCGAAATCTTATTGAATGCGGCAGATGTTAGTGAGCAAATTTCAACGGCGGGTAAAGAGGCCAGTGGTACAGGAAATATGAAATATATGATGAATGGAGCCATTACTCTAGGTACACTGGATGGAGCAAATGTGGAAATTGTAGAACGCGTTGGTTATGAAAATGCGGAGATCTTCGGTCTTCGTGTGGAAGATATCGAAGAAGTAAAGAAGGAAAATTCTTATAACGCATGGCATATTTATCACAACAATTACAGAGTTCGTCGTGTGATCGATTCATTGAAAAATGGTACATGGTCACCAAATCCTGATGAATTCCAATTGATCTACAATGATTTGTTGTTAAGAAATGATGAATTCTTCGTACTTGCAGATTTTGATGCCTATGTATATGCCCAACGTCAAGTGGAAGCTCGTTATCAGGATAAGGCAAATTGGGCTCGTACGATGTTGATCAATATTGCACAGAGTGGATATTTCTCCAGCGATCGTACGATTCGTGAGTATGCCAATGAAATCTGGGATATTCACCCAATTCCTTTTGAAAAGTAAAGGTAAAGTGAGGTTGAAAAACTTCACTTTTTTTGTATAGTAAAATTAAGAAATGAGGAAGAATATGAAACGTATATTATTATTAGGAGCTACCGGTTCCATTGGAAAACAGACATTGGATGTCATTGCTCAACATCCGGATGAATTTTCATTAGTAGGAATTTGTGCCGGACATAAAGCGAAAGAGTTAAAAGCCATCGCCGAAAAGTTTCCATCTGTTGAAGTGATTGGTTTATCAGAAAATAAAGAAGGAATCGACTTTTCAGAAACCCCTGTATTTTATGGAGAAGATAATATGGTGCAGTGTATTCAAAATTGTGACTATGATCTTCTGGTTAATGCCGTAGTAGGCTTTCGTGGGCTCAGACCCACTTTAAAATCTTTACAAAAAGGAAAAGATGTGGCTTTGGCTAATAAAGAAAGCTTGGTTGCCGGCGGTGTTTTGATCAAAAAGATGTTGAAGAAGACAAATACAAGATTGTATCCTATTGATTCAGAACACTCTGCGATTTTTCAATGTCTGCAAGCTGGTAAAAAAGAAGAAGTTCGACGATTGATCATTACGGCATCCGGAGGAAGTTTTCGCAATCGAAGTCGTGAGGAATTAAAGGATGTCAGCGTAAAAGAAGCTTTGGCGCATCCTAACTGGAATATGGGAAAACGTATTACCATCGATAGTGCAACTATGGTGAATAAGGGATTTGAAGTAATAGAAGCACATTATTTGTTTGATCTTCCATATGAAAAAATAGATACAGTTTTACATGCACAAAGTTTAATTCATTCTATGGTGGAATTTAATGATAATGCCATTTTGGCACAATTAGGTTCTGCGGATATGCGTTTGCCGATACAGTATGCTTTGATGTATCCAAATCGTCCATTTTTAAAAGAAGACCATCCTTTAGATATGACAAAGACATTAACTTTAGATTTTAAAGAAATGGACTATGAGCGATATCCGATGTTGAAACTGGCTTATCAAATTGGAAAAAAAGAAGGAAACTTAGGGGCTTGTTTTAATGGTGCAGATGAAAAGGCCGTAGAGCTTTTCTTAGCTGAAAAGATCACGTTCTTACAAATTGAAGAAAGTATTCAAAAAGCGGTGGAGGCGATTTCCTATATCGAAGATCCAACCTTAGAAGACTTGGAAAGAACCGATAAAGAAGCACGAGAATTTGTCGTTCGATATTGGGGACTGGAAAACCAGTAAAAAATAAGGTAAAATACAAGTTGGTATAAGAAACGTGAGGAGTGATGGATCAATGAAAAAACGGATCGCATACAGTCTTGCCTCTGTAGTAGCAGCTTCTGCTTTAGGCTTTTCGGCTATGCCAGCTTATGCGCAGAGTGTACAAACACAGACGACTGTAGTACAGACAAAGGAAATCAAAGATCCTCAGGATTTTGTTGATCTGTACTGTTCATTTAAAAAGGTAACGGTAGATGCCAAAAAACAGGAAACGATTACCTATACTGTCTATGAAACTGTCACAGAGAAAAACTATGAACAGATCCTGAGTGGTAAAAGTGTGTATGATACTTTAGATGAAAAGATGCAAAAAGCTATTAATGAAATTTTAAAGAATACAAAAAATAAAGAGGAAAAACCTCTGGAAAAAGATTATACAAACTTATATGAAGAAGCACTTTTAGTACAACAAGAAGTCAAAGAAAAAGAAGATGCGAAAAAAGAGGATGCGGTAAAAGAAGAGCAGGAGACGACAAATCCAAAACAGGATGAAAATGAAATTGAAAAGGATCAGCCTGCTTCCGATGAATCTTTGCAGGAATCAGAAGATACAACAAAAGATAATGAAGAAATAGAAGAACCAGAAAAAACAGAAGTTTCAGATTCTGATGTTGAAGAAGATACACAAGATGTAGTTGATCAGGATTCCAACGAAGTTGAAGAACCTGCGGATGACAAGACTTCAGATACGATAGAAGCTCCTGTTATTACACCAAAGATTTTTTTAGCTAATGCAGAGCCTTTGGAAGAATCTTTGTTGGTCAGCGCAATACAAGCTACCCCTAATACTATAGAACAAGGAAAAGTTTCTTTAGTTTCACAAGATGTAAAAACAACAACAGAAGAGAAAAAAGAGAGTGTTACACCGGTTACATCCAATGCTTTAGAATTGAATTCATTAGATCAGGATGTGCAAAATTTTATCAAGAACTATTTGATGGATACACAAGGTAATTTATATACTTCGGTTACAATGTATAATTATCGTCAGATATTATCAGGCGTTTCCAGCTATTCGGATCTATCAACAGATAAGGTTTCGCAGTTGAACTCATATTTATTGGCCAAGGGAAGTCAAAGATATTTCTCTTTGGTCAACCAATGTCAACACATTGAGAACCAGGGAAGTACGCTAACGAGAAGACCGGGTGTGGATACATCAAGTGCCAGCGGATTTGGTTTGTATGGTGCATTGATGGCTTTATCTTCTGTAGGTTTTGGTTTCTTGATCAAACGTAAGAAAGAAAAGAATGTATAAGAGATCGCAAATGCGATCTTTTTTTCTGCCTTTCTTTGTATGAGGAATTTTTGTATAATAGAAGACAAGAAAGGTTTGTGATAGAACCATGGTGATCAAAGAATATAGTTTAAAAGATCTGACTACCGCATATTTTCAGAAAAAATCGCAATTGTATCGTTCTGGCGGCTATCGTCATGCCAAATATCTAAAACGAAATTTGGAAGATTATCAAGCACATTTTTTTGCCTTTTTAATGGATATCAATGTATGTTTGATGCCAGTATATATATGGGTCATAGAGTTTCTGTTGATCCTTTGTGGGTTGATTCCCCCTAATTTTTTTGATCTTTTGTTTTATATTATGTATGCCTTGTTGTTTATTGTCAGTGTGTTGTTGTTGCCTATTTTTTCAGCACGCTGCAAAGGACAATCAATTGGATATGTATTTACGGATTTAAAACTTGTAAAGAAAAACAAAGAAGAAGCTTCCGCTTTAAAGATCATCTTTCGTCAAATGATTGGTTTTGGAATTCCCCTTATGGTTTTCGGCTTTTTCTTTCAGACCTTGGGAATCATGCTTTGGTGGCTTGTAAATGGATTGGTGGCATTAATTACACCTTGCCAACAGACATTGGTGGATTTGTTTTTTAACACGGTTGCCGTGCATGAGCCGGTCACTCATATTCGTTTTGAACAAGAAGAAAAAGCACAAGTTCAATCAAATATAACGCCAATAGATTTGCATATTCGCTCCAATTATAGCGATGATGCTTCTAATGATGTAGAAGAAATTTTTAAAGAAGCCAAGCAATTAGGTATGGAGACTATATCCATTACGGATCATAACTGTGCCAGAGCTAATGCTGCGGCAAGTCGATTTGCACCATTATATGGCATACAATATATTCCTGGTGTAGAAATTGATGCCCAATATCGAAGTACGCGTATTCGCATTTTGGGATATTATATTGACTGGTCGCATGAGATTTTTGATGATTTAGAAAGAGAATCGTTAATGCGAGAAAAGAAATTGTCCATTGAGCGAGTGCAGCGTTTTGAAAAACTGGCAAAAGTAAAGATCGATACGCAGTCTATCATGGAAAATTCAAGATTTCAGACCATTACGCCAACAGATATTACCAATATGGTATTTAATAATGCACAAGTACGTGCTATGCCTTTGGTAAAAAAATATATTGATGCATATGAACCAAAAGAAGCGATGTATCGGTTCCGCAAAGATATATTTGGTAAAAATGGACCATGTTATGTGCATTGTACATATCCATCTGCCAAAGAAATCATTCAGGCAATTCATGAAGCAGGGGGTATTGCGATTTTGGCCAGTTGGCATTTAGATTCCATCAGTGATGATCTGATTGAAGAAATTATGCGTTTGGGCATGGATGGCATTGAATGTTTCAGTCCAGATATTCGTGAAGAAACGATGGCTTCTGCCATTCGTATTGCACAAAAATATAAAGCTTTTATTTCTTGTGGAAGCGATTATCATGGAACAACGAAACCGGATCGTCATTTAGGTGTGACAAATTGTCCGGAGAAAGGTTTGCCATTGGTTCGTATTTTGACAAAAGCAGCATAAAGAAGGTTAAAAAGCCTTCTTTTTTTCTGTTTACTTGTTTAAACAAAATTTCTAGCGTATAATACAGACATTAAAAGGCAAAGAAAAGTAGAGTACTATCTGGACTATGCAAAGAGAGCAGAAGTTTGGTGAAATTCTGTGATAGAAAAGATAGGAACATGGACTGGGAGCCGTTCTTTTGAATAGTGTAGAAAGAAACGTAGCCGGCGTTAACGGGCAATGAGGTATCTGTTTGACATCTGTCATATGGATATGAACTAAGGTGGTACCACGAAGCTTTCGTCCTTGGACAGAAGGCTTTTTTTATTTTATAGGAGGACAATATGGAGAATAAAGGACCTTTTTATTTAACAACCGCAATTGCTTATACATCCGGAAGACCTCATATCGGAAATACATATGAGATCATTTTAAGTGATGCGATCGCTCGTTTTAAAAGAGCACAGGGATATGATGTGTTCTTTCAAACGGGTACGGATGAACATGGAATTAAAATTGAAGAAAAGGCAAAAGAAGCCGGTGTATCTTGTCAGGAATTTGTAGATTCCATTTCTGCCAAGATTCGTTCCAACTGGGATCTGATGAATACCAGCTATGATTATTTTATTCGTACTACGGATGAAGATCATATGAAGCGCGTACAGAAGATCTTTCGTAAATTGTACGAACAAGGTGATATTTACAAAGGCGTTTATGAAGGTTGGTATTGTACACCATGTGAATCTTTTTGGACTGAATCGCAATTAGTCGATGGAAAATGTCCGGATTGTGGAAGACCGGTACAAAAAGCCAAAGAAGAGGCATATTTCTTAAATTTACAAAAGTATGCAGATCGTCTGATTCAATACATTGAAGAACACCCGGATTTTATTCAGCCAAAGTCTCGAAAAAATGAGATGTTGAATAACTTCTTACGTCCAGGGCTACAGGATCTGTGTGTGTCTCGTACTTCTTTTAAATGGGGAATTCCAGTTGATTTTGACGAAGGACATATCGTGTATGTATGGATCGATGCTTTATCAAACTATATCACTTCTTTAGGATTTGATGCTTATGGCAATAGTGATCCAAAATATCAGAAATATTGGCCGGCTACACATATCATCGGAAAAGATATATTGCGCTTTCATACGATTTATTGGCCAATTATCTTAATGGCTTTAGGGCAGCCTTTACCAAAGAAAGTCTTTGGACATCCTTGGCTTTTGATTGGGGATGGCAAAATGTCCAAATCCAAAGGCAATGTAATTTATGCCGAAGATCTGGTTCGTCATTTTGGTGTGGATGCCGTGCGATATTATTGTCTGCATGAAATGCCATTTGCCCAGGATGGTACGATTACCTGGGAACTTGTTGTTGAAAGAATCAATTCAGATCTGGCCAACATTTTGGGAAATTTAGTTTCTCGTACTGTGGCTATGTCCAATAAATATTTTGATGGACAAATTTTAAATCCACATGTAGAGGAAGATGTAGATAAAGAATTGATTGAATTAGCTGAAAATACATTATCTAACGTGGAAGCTAAAATGGAAGAATTGCGTGTAGGTGATGCTTTAGATGAAATCTTTACATTGCTTCGCCGCTCTAATAAGTACATTGATCAAACAATGCCTTGGGCATTGGCCAAAGAAGAGGATAAAAAGGATCGTTTGGCAACTGTATTGTATAATTTATTAGAATCCATTCGTATCAGTGCTGTTTTATTGAAGAGTTTCTTGCCAGAAACGGCTGATAAAATCTTAGATATTTTGCATACACAAAAACGTGATTTTGATTCTATTCAGACTTTTGGACAACTGGAAACTGGTATTCAGGTAGAAAAGAAACCAGAGGTGTTGTTTGCCCGTATAGATGAAAAGAAATTCATGGAAGAATTGAATAAAGGGTTAGAAGCCAAAAAGGAAGAAAAATCTAAGAAAGAAGATATTAAAGAAGAGATTACGATTGATGATTTCTCGAAAGTGGAATTAAAAGTTGGAACGATCATCGCTTGTGAAAAACATCCAAAAGCAGATCGCCTTCTTGTAGAAAAAATTGATATGGGTGAAGAAATTCGTCAAGTTGTCAGTGGTATTGCCGATACATACAAACCAGAAGAGTTGATTGGCAAACAGGTTATTGTAGTAACGAACTTAAAACCTGTAAAACTTCGTGGTGTAGATAGTAATGGAATGATTCTTTGTGCTAGTTCTAAAGAAGGTTTATCCATTATCAGTCCAACGGCGCAAATGCCAAATGGCACTGTTGTGCGTTAATTATGAACGATCGTCAAAAAGTTTTATTTCGCCAACTTCAACTTGTGATCTTAGGGCTTGTAATCTTAATTGGTGGTATCCTAGCCGATCACCAGGCTTTTGAGATCATCGGTATTATTGTGCTGATTCTTGGAATCGTGCGATATTATTCATTTTGGAAGCTTTTAAAAAAGTTGGAAGAACAAGAAGATACAGAGGCAGAATAGTTTCTGTATCTTTTTTGTGCTACACTAGATTTATGAAGAAATTCCTGGAAAATTTTGCCAAAGGTATTTATGATTCGCTTTCAGAGAAAGAAGAAACAAATGTATTTCTTTATTCTGAAATAGAAAATTATGTGGTGGAGTTGTTTCGCTCCATTGTCAATAAAAGTTCAGTGTTGATAGGAATTTTGATCGTATCTGTTTTTTTTGATCGTTCAGAAGATAGACGCATCATGGTTCTTTTCAACCGCAATAATATTTTGGTTTGCATGGTTGCTTTCAACGAGTGTGATACGACGCTTTTATATGGAATTTCAAAAACGACAGGCACAAAAAGGAGAAAAGTTCGATGACTGAAAAAGAAAAAATGCTGGCAGGACAACTCTATGATTGTGGTGATCCGGCATTATTGTCGCAATGGCATAAGGCTAAAGATCTTGTTCGAGAGTATAATCAAACGGCTTCAAAGGATGAAAAGAAGAAAAAACAAATTTTAAAAGAGCTTTTAGGTGGGCAGGGAAAGAATCTCTGGATCACACCTCCATTTTATGTGGATTATGGAGAAAATATATATTTTGGCAATAATTGTGAAGTGAACATGAATTGTATTTTTCTGGATGATAATGAGATTCATATTGGCGACAATGCCTTGATAGCACCGAATGTGCAGATTTATACGGCTTTTCATCCCACCAATGCGATTGATCGATTTGGAAAACCAAAAGCGGATGGATCTTTTGAATTTTGTAAGACACAGACTGCGCCGGTATATATAGGAAAGAATGTTTGGATCGGTGGCGGTGTTATTATTTTACCAGGAGTTCATATTGGTGAAAATGTGGTCATAGGTGCTGGCAGTGTTGTCACCAAGGACATTCCAGATAATACCATAGCCTGTGGAAATCCATGCCGGGTAATTCGGGAAAATAAATAAGGCTTTTAGTTGTCAAAAAATAGACTTTGTGATTAAATAGTAATGCATTATCAAGAGATGGGTTAGAGAGTTAGCTCGTTGATCCCACGCCAACCTGATATCGGCAGATGTTAAGGTGGCCCTGCTAACGACGATAAGAAGTATTTAGATTTCGACATACTTCTTAGGAAGTATGTTTTTTTATGGAGGAACAGTATGAAAAACTATATTTTTACCAGTGAAAGTGTGACGGAAGGACATCCGGACAAGATCTGTGATCAGATTGCCGACCGTATCGTGGATGCTGCATTAGAACAAGATCCATATTCTAACATGGCTGTAGAATGTACCATCAAAGATGATTTTGTATTGATCTATGGCGAAGCAAATACCAAAGCAGATATAGATTATGAAAGTATTGCCTTAAAGGAAATTCGCCGTATTGGTTATACAGAAGATTATAAAGTGCATGTGGTTGTCAATCAACAATCTCCGGAAATTCATAATGCGGTCAATCGCGATGAAATTTGTGCAGGGGATCAGGGAATCATGTTTGGTTATGCATGTGATGAAAGTCGTGAATATATGCCTTTAACGATTTATTATGCACATAAATTAGCACGTCAACTGACAAAGGTTCGTCGTCAAAATCCGATATTAAAACCAGATGGAAAAACACAGGTTTCTGTGGAATATGAAAATGATGAAATTAAACGAATTGATACGATCGTAGTTTCTACTCAGCATGATGCCAATGCGACACAGGAAGAAATCCGTAAGTTGATCATGGATGAGGTCATTAAGCCAAGCATTAATGCGAAGTACTTAGATGAAAACACAAAATACTTTATCAATCCAAGTGGAAGCTTTGTCGTAGGCGGTTCTTTTGGAGATTCTGGTACAACGGGTCGTAAGATCGTTTGTGATACTTATGGAGGACGAGGCCGTATAGGTGGTGGTTGTTTCTCTAGTAAGGATCCAACTAAAGTGGATCGCAGTGCTGCCTATTATTGTCGTTATGTTGCCAAAAGTCTGGTAGCTAATAAGTTAGCTAGAAGAGCCGAAGTACAAGTTAGCTATGCGATTGGAAAAGCTGAACCGATTTCTTTATGTGTTGACACATTTGGAACCGGTATTATGGATGATGAAAAACTGTTAGGAGTCATTTATAAAAACTTTAACTTTGATGTCAACAACATCATCGAAGAGTTAGATCTTCGTAAACCAATTTATCATAAAACAAGTTGTTATGGTCATTTTGGGGACCCACAGTTTACTTGGGAAAAGATCAAAAAACTAGTATACTAAAAGCATCGAAAGATGCTTTTTTTAAAGGGGGAATCTATGGCACAGTTTATGATGATGGCAGGATTTATCTTGTTGATTTGTATTATAGTCAATCAGGTAGCTTATAAACTACCTGTACCTTCATTGGTCTTTTTTCTTTTCTTAGGTATGCTTTTTGGTGTAAATGGTATATTTCAAATCGAATTTGATGATTATGCATTATCCGAAATTGTTTGTTCCACCTGCCTGGTATTTATCATGTTTTATGGAGGATTTGGAACCAATATCAGACAAGCTCGATCTGTTTTACTTCCTTCTTGTCTTCTTTCCACACTTGGTGTTGTTTTAACAGCGGCGACTATTGGAATTTTTGTTTATTTTATATTTGGTTTAACTTTATACCAAAGCCTTTTGGTAGGTTCGGTATTATGCTCTACTGATGCAGCAAGTGTATTTAATGTGTTGCGCTCTAAAAATTTAGCGTTAAAAGATCATACAGATTCTTTATTAGAGATTGAATCAGGTTCCAATGATCCATTTTCCTATATGATGACACTTATTTTTGCGACATTATGTATAGGCGAATCTGTTTCTGTTTTATCCATGGTTGTTTTGCAGCTGGGAATCGGGATTCTTTGCGGCCTTGTAGTTGGAAAAGGTCTTTTACTATTGATGGATAAAGTAGATTCTTTGACTTCGGCTGAACAGACCATTTTGTTTTTGATCGCTGCATTCTTATCTTATGGAATTGCCTCGGTTCTTCAAGGAAATGGATATTTAAGTGTTTATATTTGTGGTATATGGATGGGAAAAGGTACACTTGCCAATAAAAAAGAATTGGTACACTTTTTTGATGTAGTTACAGAAAACTGTCAAATGGTGATCTTTTTCCTGTTGGGACTTTTGGTTACACCTTCACAATTATCAAATAGTTTAATTCCAGCTTTTTTAATTAGTGTTTTTATGATCTTTGTAGCTCGGCCCATCATTTGTTTCTTGTTGTTAAAACCTTTTAAATTTCAAAACAATCGAATTCTGGTCATTTCCTTTGCGGGATTACGTGGTGTAGCTTCTATCGTGTTTGCAATCATGGCTGTCATGAAAGGCGTACCGCTTCCAGTCAGCTTGTTTAATATTGTTTTTCTGGTAGTATTGATTTCTTTGTTGTTTCAAGGAACATTACTTTCACAAGTGGCTAAAAAGTTGAATGTTGTTGATCCGCAGGGCAATGTATTTAAAACTTTTAATGATTATCAAGACGAAGCGGATATCAGCTTTGTGCAACTTACGATTACACAAAATCATCCGTTTGCCAATCACAAAATAAAAGATATTGATTTGCCTCATGAATTGTTGGCTGTTTTGATGATCAAAGATGAAACTTATACAATGCCAAATGGGGATACGATGTTAGAACCAGAGTGTACATTGGTATTGGCAGCACGAACTTTTGCGGATCCTCAGGATGTACACATGAAAGAAATTAGTATTGATGCACATCATAAATGGTGTAATAAAGTCATTAAAGATCTGTCAGCAAATCAAAAATTATTGATCGTTATGATCAAAAGACAAAAAGAAATCATTGTACCTAATGGAGATACAATGATTCACGAAAATGATCGAATTGTATTATTGAAAAGACATCAATAGTTTTCTAAGTCACTTGGGAAATCTACATGATCTAATGTATTAAGATCATCTAGTGTGGCTTGAATGGTAAAATCAACATCGGTTGAAGAATCCGATAAGCTTTGTGTACCGACAATATGCAGTGTAAAAGATTGAATTCTTTCTTTTTTGATCACAGCTTCCAAGGTAGCTTTTTGCACATTGACAGTACCAAAGGAATCAAGTAAAGAAGAAAGCATTTGTTCATCTAAAGTATAAGAATATGTATCACCTTTTTTAGTGCTGGATTTTATAAATGAAGTGAGTTCATCATCAGTAAAATTCATAAAAGGATCTTTTACAGAAATTTTTTGCTTTGTGTCAATACCTAAGTTGGAAGCAACGCTTTGTGAAGTTGTTCCCATGGAATTAAGGTATGTTTTTCCATCGCGAATGTAAAAACATAAAAAGTCGTTTTGGCGATTTCCGCCAGATTCTAGATCTACACGCATTGCCAATTGTAAATCATCGACTTGTCGATATTGCATATGTAAATCAATGATAGAGTTTTCAGCACTTTTCATTTCGATGCTTCCTTCAATTGTGCCTGATTCTGTATCTAAGGTATTATGGAAGGCTGAAAAAAAAGCAAGTATATCTTCATCGTCTTTAGACTGACAACCTGTTAGAGCAAGACAAAGACAGAATGTCATAAATAGTGTTATAATCTTTTTCATAGAAGTTTCCTCCTGTTGATAGTATTGTATATATTTTCAGGAGTGAAGTCAAAAGAGGAGTTCTTATATGATTTTGGTTTATTTTAAAGAAGGTTCCAAGCAAAAAGATGTTGTTGAAACGATATTAAAAGATTTGAACGAAGAATTTAAAGAAGTAGGAGACAACCATTTAGATTTAGTCATTGCCAATGTATTTTCTAGTGATGAAAAACCGGTCAGTAACAAGCTTTATGAAGATTTCTTATTTTTAGATACCATGCAGCAGGATAAAATTCAATTATTGGCCAAAAGATTGAAAGAAAAAGGAATTCAGTTAGGTCGTGTTGCGGTACGTACAGAAAATAATATTTCATGGAAATTAAAAGATTTGATGGATGAAGTAGAAGAAGAATTTCAATATTTTTTATTACGCGATAAATTGTTCGATATCATTTCTCATCCGGACAAAGAAAGATTGGATAAAGATCCAAAATATTTGAAACTAATGTCCTTTGTGTATGCTTTATTGGAAAATTCGAATACTAAGATGGAGGATTTGCGACAAGCATATGCGATGTTGATGGAATCAGAATGAGGAAGCATACGGTGAGCGTATGCTTCTGTTTTTGAAAAAAGTTAAAAACTTTTTAAAAAAGTACTTGCACATTAAAAAAACTCATGATAATATATGTGAGCACTTGCCAAGGAAGGCAAGTTTAACATACATGGCGCGTTGGAGAAACGGTTAACTCACATGCCTTTCACGCATGCATTCACGGGTTCGAATCCCGTACGCGTCACCATTTGATAACAAAGTCCTGAAAGGGGCTTTTTTTGTTGTGTCAACAAAAAAGAAATCAACGACATCGATTTCTTTTATAGCTTATTAAAATATGTGGTAAGTGAATTTAAAGAGAAGGTATGATAGTGCTCCATTTTTTTCATTGCGATTTCTTTATAAATTGATTCATTGCGTTTTTCATAAAGCATATTTGCCCAATATCCCCATAAGATATCGGCTAAAGCTTCAAACAAACAGACTTCTTCATCTGATATTGGAAGATCATAAGCATCGTAAAATTGTTTTCTTGCGTCTATATTTGTGATTTGATTTTCGCTAAAGAAACTGGCAATGTCAAAGCGTTTGTCATTCATGGCGCCATATTCCCAATCTATTAAATATTCTCTTTGAGGGGTAAATAATAGATTGCCTTGTACTACATCGTTATGACATAGCGTATCGGGTTTATAAATTTTCTTTACTGTATTTAAAATCTGTTTTTCATTTTCAAAGTGTAGAAATGATGCGTTGATGGCATTTTTATATTGTTTCAGTTTAAAAAAAGGATCAAAGAAAAAGGAAAGCTGAACATTCTTACTGTGTAATTTACTGAGTAACTTTGCGGCTTTGGCATATTTTTTAGGATCTGCAGTTTCATGAAATTCTAAAACATGAGGGACATAATTAGTGATTTTTATTCCGTTTACCGTATCAAAATAAATGGTTTCTACATCCAGATCTTTTACATAAGATAATATTTCTTCTTCTTTTTCGAACTGAAGATGTAATGCGTTATGCTCGTTTTTAGGAGCTCGAATGATATATTTATTTTGATTGATGGATAAAAGGTAGTTGTGATTACTGATGCCTTTATCTAATTTGATTAAGGTATATTGTGATGTTTTAAAAAAGTCTTGTATAGTCTGTTCTATGATTTGCATATGTACATTGTACTCAAATTTATTTTATATGCAAAATGTGATAAAATAAAAAATAAATAAGGAGATATATTTATGGAAAACAATCAAATTCCACCAGTAATTCCGGAAGTAAAACCAAAAGATGAAAAGAAACCACATCCGAATATTCCAAATCCCAAAAAAGGTGAAGCAAAACAACATTTGAGCCATCCATCGATGGATACAAAAACAGTTTTAGCAATTGCCTTTGGCATTGCTTCTGTTGTCTTGACCATTTTGTCACCTTTTACGTTCTTCTTTAATGTTTTGGCAATAGCAGCTGGTATAGCCGCCGTTATCTTGGCTTTATTGTCTTTTGATATTACAAAGACAAAAGTGTTAGCTGCCATTGTTTCTATCGTGGGATTAGCCATTTCAGTAGCTATTGCAGGTTTCTTGTTGTTTAGTACAGCTAAGCTTTCATGGAGCATGCATAATGCCTTTAATAACAGTTATAATTACGATTATAATTATGGTAATGACTATTGGGATGATAGTGATGATTTCTGGGATTAGAAAAATTCTGAAATAAAACTAGGAAAAAGAGAGAAAAGTACTTGAACTTTCCTCTCTTTTTTTATAATATAAGTAAGCATGCGTGGCAGAGTGCGCAACCACTCGTTGGACCACTGCATAAGATCAAATATTTAGGAGGTATTGTCTTATGAGCAAAAAGAAAGTTGCTAAGGTTTGTAAGTTGCAATTCCCTGCTGGCGGAGCTAAACCAGGTCCTGCTTTGGCAAGTGCTGGTATTAATATGCCACAGTTCTGTACAGCATTCAACGATGCAACAAAAGACCGTAAAGGGGACTTGGTACCAGTTGTGATCACTGCGTACGAAGACAAAAGTTTTGATTTCGTTTTGAAAACGACCCCTGCTGCCGTTATGTTGAAAAAAGCAGCAAACATTCAGAAAGCCAGCGGTGATCAGAAACAGGTAGCTGGAACGATCACAGTAGATCAGTTAAAAGAAATTGCTGAATACAAGATGCCAGATTTGAACGCTAACGATGTAGAAGCCGCTATGCGTATCGTTGCCGGTACAGCTCGCAACATGGGTATCAAAATCGAAGGATTTGAATAGGAGGTTTATCAATTATGGCAAAAGTAAGTAAACGCTATGCTGAAGTCAGCAAATTGGTAGATCGTAATAAAACGTATCCAATCGAAGAAGCTGTAGCTTTGGCAAAACAAACTGGAAAATGTGGATTTGATGCAAGTGTGGAAGTAAACTTCCGCTTAAATGTAGACCCTCGTCATGCGGATCAGCAGATTCGTGGTGCTATGGTTCTGCCTAATGGAACTGGAAAAACACAGAAAGTTTGTGTTGTAGCACAAGGTGACAAGGAAAAAGAAGCACAGGAAGCTGGTGCTGATTTTGTAGGTGGTGCTGATATCATCGAAAAGATCCAGAAAGGTTGGATGGATTTTGATGTATTAATCGCTACACCAGATATGATGGGACAATTAGGACGTTTAGGTCGTGTATTAGGACCTAAAGGTTTGATGCCTAACCCTAAAACAGGTACGGTAACTATGGATGTTGCCAAAGCTGTTGATGAAGTTAAAAAAGGTAAAGTAACATACCGTGTGGACAAAGAAGGAAACATCAATGTTATGATCGGAAAAGTAAGCTTTGGAGATGATCAATTGATTGAAAACTTCCGTGCAATCTATAACACAATTGCAAAAGCTCGTCCAACAACTGTAAAAGGAACTTACATGAAAAACTTAGTTCTTTCTACAACAATGGGTCCTGGTATTCGCGTTACTATCGAAAGATAATTGACAAAAGTATCAGAATCAGTAAAATTTAGATTGTTATCAATATTCCAAAGACAGTAACTGTTCTATGAACTTAATTTGTTACCGAGGGTTGATGCTAGTGAGTTTTTAAAATGCATTCCATTGACCCGCGTCTTGTATGCGGGTTTTCTTTTGGATATTGTTACAATAAATAGAAAGAGGTGGAACGAATGAATCAACAAATCCTTGCTCAAAAGGAAGCCAACGTTAACGCCTTAGCTGACAAGATGAAGGATGCCAGCTCCATCGTATTGGTTGAATACCGTGGACTGACTGTTGCGGAAATCAATGAATTGCGTAGAAACCTTCGTGAAGAAGAAGTAGACTTCAAAGTTTACAAAAACGCAATTGCTCGTCGTGCATCTGAAAAATTAGGATACGATGATTTCGCAAAAGATTTGATCGGACCAAACGCTTTAGCTTTTGGTAAAGATCCAGTGGCTCCTGCACGTGTATTGGCTAAATTTGCTAAAACACACGAAGCTCTTGTATTAAAGACAGGTATCGTTGATGGCGATATGGTCGACACAGATACGATCAAAAAATTGTCTGCATTACCAAACAAAGAAGGTATGTTGGCTAAGTTCGCTTCTTGCTTGAATGCACCATTGATCAAGTTCGCTATGACTGTTAAGGCTGTAGCAGAAGCAAAAGAAAATGGTACATTTGAAGTAAAAGAGGTAGAAGCTAAAGAAGAAGCCGCTCCTGCTCAAGCAGAAGAGGCAACAGAGGCTGCTGTAGAAGCTGCCCCAGCTGAATAACATAGGAGGAAAAAGAAAATGGCTAAATTAACTCAGGAAGATATTCTTGCTTACTTAGAAGAAGCTACAATTTTAGAACTGAATGACTTAGTAAGCGCAATCGAAGAAAAATTCGGTGTCGTTGCAGCTGCTGCTGTAGCTGCTGCTCCAGTTGAAGAAGCAGCTGCTGCTGGACCAAGCGAAGTAACTGTAACATTAACAGATGTTGGTGGAACTAAAGTTGCTGTTATCAAAGCAGTACGTGAAATCACTGGCTTAGGATTAGTAGATGCTAAGAAATTGGTTGATGGTGCTCCAGCTGCTATCAAAGAAAATGTTAGCCCAGAAGAAGCAGAACAAATCAAAGAAAAATTGGTTGCTGCTGGTGCTACTGTTGAAGTTAAGTAATTTAACAGAGACACAAAATATTAAAAAAAGCCTTTATCTAAAGCAGATAAGGGCTTTTCTTTTTGGCTTGTGGTACTATTTGATACTAAAAAAATCATGGATATACGCTTTTGTGATCATAAAAGGAATATAGTAGAATAAATGTATGAAAAAAAGTCTTAAAAAGATCGGTTTGATTTTATTTCTTATTTTTCTTGCCATTACATTAGGCGTTACGTTGTATCATCAACAAAAAAAGGTAAATCAAGCTCAGGAGCAGGAAAAACAAAAAGAGATAGAGGCAAGAAAGTTTGTAGAATCTTTGATGACTATGGTTGAAAGTGCCAAAGGTGAAAGCTTCTATTTTGAAGATATAGGTTTAGAAGTGGAAGTGCAATCCGATATACAGAGAAACGCAGTTTATCCAGAGGCTTCTTGTATTAAAGATATGCCTTCTTTTTATAAAGAGATGGTCACAAAAATTGTCCTGGTGGATCAAAAGCCTTCGTTTGATGCAGAGTCAGGTGTTTTAAAAATAGCTGGTGCAAATGTAACAGCCATTCGAATGGAACTATCTAAAGCATATGCGAATTCAGCTCATATTATAGAATCGTCGGATTTTCAATCCTTCTATCAGAAGTACAAAAATCAGTTAGGTTATACTGATAACTTGAATCCAGATGAATTTTTTGCTTACAGCGTTGAAAGTTATTATACAGATAGACAGCCATATTTTGAAATGTGTGATGCATTGCCGTATTATGAGTACCTGTTTTCTATTTTTGGCCCGCAAGGCAACTAAATATAGTTAGTCACTGTCTTTTATTTCTTTATCCTTAAAATGGATAAAGTTTTTTAGACGTCTTTAAAAGATTCATGGAATATTAATAAAATTTATGACACACTAATTTATATGTATTGGTGTTTTTTTTATAATGCGATTACAATAAGGAACGAATCAATGAGAAGGATATACTTGCTTTGTCACTTCAATCAGATGTTGCATAGCAGGTGTTAGTTGTTTGTATTGGTTCCAAATCAGATAAATTTGCACATTTTGAAACTCGGTAACAGGTAAAGAGACATACTGCTCACTCTTTGGCAAAGTGTTTTCAAAAAGTAGTGTAGATGCAATACCATCAAAAACGAGTTGTTCAATAATGGAAATTTGATTTGTTGTTAAAATGATATTTGGATCTATTTTGTATTTCATACATTGGCTGATGGTTACCGTAGTCAGAAAAGATTCTTCTGATAACATAACCAAAGGTTGATTTTTAATATCTTGAAGGGAAATGATTTTCTTTTTTGCCAAAGGAGATTTCTTATGTATGAATGCACAAACTCTTGTATCTGCAATTTTATAGGATCCCAATGTGGATGGTATAGAAGAATTTGATGAAATAATTGCCAGATCCAGTTTTCCATCTATGATTTTTTGTCGATTTAATACGCTTCCATTTTCTACAAGTATCGTTTGAATCTGTGGATATTGTTGGTATAACACATGTGCGATAGACGGAAAATACAAGGTAGAACTGGCTGGAGAAAGCCCGAATTGAACGGTTTGATGTGCATGTCCTAAAAATTTCATTCGATTAAAAAAAGAATCTGCCTGTTCTAGTAACAGATTGGCCTCATTTAAAAAGCTTTGTCCTTGTTTAGTTAATTCTAATCCTTTGTTTTGGCGAAGAAAAAGAGTGATGCCAAATTCTTGTTCCAAATCATGAATGACATGTGTTAATGTAGGCTGCGAAACGTGCAAAGCTTTGGCAGCTCGTGTTAAATTGTTGTATTTACAAATGGTTTTGAAATAGTGTAACTGAACCAAAGTCATAAAAAGCCTCTCTTTTAGATATGAGACCATTATAACAGAACCTTTACAAAGTAGACAGAAGGGAATGTGAATATGAAACGATTACTGCATTATTTACGTGCCTATCCGTTAATTACGGTTTTAGCACCATTATTTAAAATGTTAGAAGCCACTTTTGAATTATTTGTTCCTTTAGTTGTTGCGCAGATGATAGATGTAGGTATTGCCGAAAAAAATTCAATATTTTTATGGAAAATGGCCGGTTTGTTAATTTTGTTGGGTGTTACAGGCTTTGCTTTTTCTTTAACAGCACAATACTTTGCAGCTAAATCTGCCGCATGTTTAGGACAATATATGCGTAAGGATTTATTTGCACATATTCAAACGTTTTCATTTTCGGATATTGATCGTATTGGAACAGCTACCTTAATTAATCGTATGACCAATGACATGAATTTAATACAAAATGGTCTTAATATGTTTTTACGGTTGTTTTTACGTTCGCCTTTTGTCGTATTTGGAGCGATGATCATGGCTTTCAGCGTAAATGTAAAGGCCGCTTTGGTTTTTGTTGTTGTCATACCAGCGTTAATGATTATTGTTTTTTGTATTCTTTTGGTCACTATGCCTTTGTATAAGAAGGTGCAACAAAATCTAGATCGAGTTTTGTTGAAGACAAGAGAAAATTTAACAGGAATTCGTGTGATTCGTGCTTTTGCCAGAGAAGAAAATGAAAAACAACAATTTCATCAAGAGGTAGAAGGGCTATATCAAAAACAGATCTTTGTAGGTAAGATTTCAGCTCTTTTAAATCCTTTGACATATAGTATTGTCAATTTAGGTGTTATTGGGATTTTATACTTTGGTGGTATACAGGTCAATGCTGGAGAGTTGACACAAGGTGAAGTTATTGCGTTGATTAACTATATGTTTCAAATTTTAACGGAACTTGTAAAATTAGCTAATTTGATCATTCTTTTATCACGATCTTTTGCAAGCTTGAGCCGTGTCAATGCAATCTTTGATGTTCCTTCATTTTTAGATGATACAGATCAAACACAATGGGATCTTACTGTTTCAAAAAATGTACCAGCTGTTTCTTTTGAACATGTTAGCTTTCAATATTCCACATCTGGTAAAGAAATATTACAAGATATCAGTTTTCAAGTTATGCAAAATGAAACAATTGGAATAATTGGAGCCACAGGAGCTGGAAAATCTACTTTAGCGAATCTTTTATGTCGATTTTATGATTGTACAAAAGGAAAGATTTACATGTATGGAAAAGACATTTGTACTTTATCTCCCATAACTATTCGTGAGCATGTTGGATTTGTAGAACAAAAAGCAACATTGTTTTCTGGTACATTGCGAAAGAATATGCAGTGGAAAAAGAAAGATGCCACTGATGAAGAGATTTATGAGGCTTTACAGATCACACAGGCACTTGAATTTGTAAAAGAAAAAAAAGAAGGGCTGGATCTTGAGATCTTACAAAAAGGAAGCAATCTGTCAGGCGGGCAAAGACAACGATTAGCTATTGCTCGTGCTTTAGTAGGAAACCCAGATATTTTGGTTTTGGATGATAGTGCTTCTGCGCTGGATTTTGCCACGGATGCGAAATTGAGACGTGCTATTCGAAATCATACTAAAAAACAAACGGTCTTTATTATTTCTCAACGAGTTTCCGCAATCTGTGATGCAGATCATATCTTAGTTATGGATGATGGTAAGATCGTTGGCTATGGAAAACATGACGATTTACTACAGACAAATTCTGTTTATCAGGAAATATGTGCTTCCCAATCCTTTGGAAAGGAGATGGTCGATCATGCCTAGAAAGGATCCAGATAATAAAAAGACACTGAAAAGAATTCTAGTGTATTTAAAACCATATGGTGGTTGGATTTTCTTGTCGTTTTTTCTTTCGTTTGTAGTTGTTGGATTTACGCTTTATGTGCCTATCATGACTGGAAAAGCAGTGGATAAGATCGTTGCGGCAGGAAAAGTTGATTTTTCGGGCTTAATGGTGATTATATTTGGTATCTTGATCTCTATTATAATAACATCCTGTGCCCAATGGCTGATGAATCATGTCAACAATAAGATTACATATCATGTTGTTAAAGATTTGCGTATACAGGCTTTTGATCATCTGCAAGTTTTGCCTTTATCTTATGTGGATCAACATGCATCTGGCGATTTGATAAGTCGAATAGTTACCGATATCGATCAGTTTTCAGATGGTCTTTTGCTTGGCTTTACACAACTTTTTTCCGGTGTATTAACGATAGTTGGTACGATTTTCTTTATGGCAAGTTTGAACGTTTGGATTACTTTGATCGTAGTTGTGTTGAGCCCACTTTCGTTTCTTCTTGCGGATTTTATCGCAAAAAAGTCCTTTCAGATGTTTACGCATCAGTCTCAGACAAGAGGACAGTTAACGGCTTTTACCAATGAGATGTTAGGAGGAATTAAAGTTGTTCAGGCTTTTAATCATCAAAAAGAAGCACAGATGGAATTTGATGAAATCAATGAAAAGTTATCTACATACTTTTTAAAAGCAACTTTTTATTCGTCCATTACCAATCCGGCTACTCGATTGATGTATTCTTCCATTTATGCGGGTGTAGCAATTGCAGGAAGTTTGGCATCAATGGTCTCTATGATCAGTGTAGGACAGTTATCCAGTTTTTTAAGTTATACGAATCAATATACTAAACCATTTAATGAAATTACTGGTGTGATAACTGAATTTCAGAATTCGATTGCTTCGGCTGCGCGTGTATTTGCCTTGATTGATGAAAAAGCGGAAGTGCCAGATGAAAAAGATGCCATTAATTTATCGCATCCACAAGGAGATGTTGTATTAGATCATGTGCATTTTTCTTATCAGTTGAATAAACCACTGATTCAAAATTTGAATTTTGAAGCCAGGCCGGGACAAAGAATTGCGATTGTAGGTCCTACTGGATGTGGTAAAACAACATTGATCAACCTGCTTATGCGTTTTTATGATGTGCAACAAGGAGCTATATGGTTTGATGGACATGATATTCGAAATATCACACGTCATTCTTTGCGAACAAACTATGGCATGGTCTTGCAGGATACATGGTTAAAGGCTGCTAGTGTAAAAGAGAATATCGCATATGGAAAACCGGATGCCAGTGATGAAGAAATCATAGAAGCAGCCAAAAAAGCATATGCGCATAACTTTATTTTACAAATGCCAAATGGCTATGACACGCTTTTACAAGAAGGAGGAGGCAATCTATCACAGGGGCAAAAGCAATTATTATGCATTGCGCGTATTATGTTGTGTTCTCCGAAAGTCTTGATTTTAGATGAAGCGACATCTTCTATTGATACTATGACCGAACTTCGTGTACAAAAAGCTTTTGATTCTTTAATGAAGAAAAAGACGTGCTTTATTGTGGCACATCGTTTATCGACAATTCAAAATGCGGATCAAATATTGGTGATGAAACAAGGTCAAATCATTGAACAGGGAAATCATCAGGAATTATTATCTAAAAAAGGTTTTTATTATCAACTTTATACCAGTCAGTTTGCATCATTAGAGAATAGCTAGAAAGATTAGAGTTTGTTACAATAGGAATATGATTGAAGTGTGTGATGTAACTAAAATTTATGAAAACAAAGTTGTTGCCTTACAAGATGTTTCTATACAGATACCAGAAAAACAAAGAACTGTGTTTTTTGGACCGAGTGGTTGTGGGAAGACAACGCTGCTAAGAATGATTGCAGGGCTCGAAAGTATTACAAGTGGAAGTATTGTGATGCCAACATCTTTGAAGATATCGTTTATGTTTCAAAATGATCGACTTTTAGATGCCGTTTCTGTTTATGAAAACATTGCGTATGGAATCGATCAGAGAACGATTTCCAAAAGTGATTTGATAAAAAAGGTGGAACTTATGGCAAAGCTTGTGGGCGTGTCTTCCATTTTAGATCAAAAATGTAAAACATTGTCTGGCGGTCAAAGGCAGCGAATCTCTTTGGCAAGAGCTTTGATCAAAGAACCGGATCTGTTATTGATTGATGAAGGCTTAAATTCGCTAGATCAAGCTTCAAAATATGAATTGATCGATAAACTGATTGAATTGCAGGAAACAAAGAAATTTACATTATTGTATGTAACACATGATTCCAAAGAGGCAAAAAGAGTGGGACAAAATTTTATAGAATTTAAAAAGGGAAAAACTACATATTTGGATTCTTTATTTTAATACGATCAAATGTTTCTTTGCGCTTATGAATGATAAATGAAAATAAACAGCAGGCTTCAAAATGAACCTGCTGAATTTTTGGGCTTTGAAATTTTATTTTCTGTTAGGGCAAACTTAATTGTCCTCTTCTTTAAGTATTTTCGCAACGGCGTTGAATATACCGTTTTCATAAGTGCTGGTTGTTGACCAGTTGGCAAAACTTTTGACATAATCTGTTGCGCTTCCCATGGCAACACCGATATCTGCTTTTTCTAACATACCGATATCATTGGTGCTGTCTCCAATGCAAATGGTATCTTTCCAAGTCATGTTGTTTTTATTTAATACTAATTCAATTCCTTTAGATTTATCATTATCGGCATTAAAGATATCAAAACAGAAACCATCGGTTTTGACATTGATCAAATCCATACGAAGGCTTGGATGGTTTTTCATGAATCGATCAAGACTGGATTTATCTTTTGTCAAGACGACCGCATTGAAAACGCGATGTCGTTTATGGAATGTTTGTGTTTCATCATAGAACAAAGAATCCAATACATTACAATATTTACAAAAATCATACATTGGATAGAAGTTGTTATAAATATAGGTTGCATCGCCAAAGTGAAACATCAGTCCAAATTTATTGTCTTTACATAATTGAACAAGTTCTTCAACTGTTCCTTTATCAATAGGGTAAGCACCGATTTCATTAAATTCTTTATCCAGTACATAACTTCCGTTGATCAATACATAATCATCAAATTGTACACGTTCCAAAATTAGTTTCATTTGATTGAGTGGTCTTCCTGTGGCAGCACATACCTTATATCCTTTATCTTTTAATGTTTGTATGGCATCAAGGGCACTGTCTTGAATGACATCATTTTCAGTTTGATATAGAGTTCCATCCATATCCAAAAAGACGATTTTATGTTTCATGATAACTCCTCTTTTCTTCTTCAGTATTTATTATAATAAAAAAGATGACTAAGTAAAATTAAGATTCAATGTTCTATGTGAAAAAAAGGGGATATGTAAACAAGAAAAAATCAAAAGACATATATAATGGTTTTGACATAATTTTTTGTGTTTATTATATATTCAGGATAAGAATTTAAGGATAATAGGGGATGATGGTTAAAATATAGTGGATTTTTTAAGAAAAAATAAAAAAATGATTGACATTAAAGTTTAAAAAATGTAATCTATTCGTGCATGCGTAAATGAGGGATTCGAAAGAATCCCATATAAAACGGATGAAAAAGACACACCCGGAAACGTGTGTTTAGAAGATTTTGAAAGGAGGGTACTTATGCCTACAATCAACCAGTTGATTCGTAAAGGTCGTAAGGCCAGTCAGAACGTTTCAAAGTCACCAGCTTTGAACCGTGGGTACAACTCACTGAAGTCAAGACCAACTAATTTATCAAGCCCACAGAAACGTGGAGTTTGTACTCGTGTTGGTACCATGACACCAAAGAAACCAAACTCAGCACTTCGTAAATATGCCCGTGTTCGTTTGAGCAATGGAATGGAAGTTACTGCTTATATTCCAGGAATCGGACACAACTTACAGGAGCATAGTGTTGTTTTGATTCGTGGTGGACGTGTTAAAGACTTGCCAGGTGTTCGTTACCATATCGTACGTGGTACACTTGACTGTGCAGGTGTAAACGACCGTAAACAATCTCGTTCTTTATATGGAACTAAAAAACCTAAGAAATAAGTCAATCGTGAAAGGAGGAAATTAAATGCCTAGAAAAGGACACATTGCCAAACGTGATGTATTAGTCGACCCTATGTATAACTCCAAATTGGTCACTCGTTTGATCAATAAGATCATGATTGATGGAAAAAAAGGGGTTGCACAGACAATTCTGTACAACGCGTTTGAAATCGTTGAAGTTAAAACAGGAAAACAGCCAATGGAAGTTTTCGAACAAGCATTGGAAAATGTTATGCCTCAGTTAGAGCTGAAGGTTAGACGTGTAGGTGGTGCCAACTATCAGGTACCAGTTGAAGTAAGTGACGAACGTCGTTTGACTTTAGGTCTTCGTTGGATCGTTAACTATGCACGTTTAAGAAATGAAAAAACTATGGAACAGCGTTTAGCTGCAGAAATTATTGATGCATCTAACGGAACGGGTGCCAGCGTGAAAAAACGTGAAGACACTCATAAAATGGCGGAAGCAAACAAAGCATTTGCACACTACCGCTGGTAAGAAAGGAGAAAAGTTTAGTTTATGCCTAGAGAATATAGTCTGGAAAATACTCGTAATATTGGTATCATGGCGCACATCGATGCTGGTAAGACGACAACAACTGAACGTATCCTTTATTACTCAGGTGTTAACCACAAGATTGGTGAAACACATGAAGGTGCCAGTACAATGGACTGGATGGAACAGGAGCAAGAACGTGGTATCACTATTACTTCAGCTGCCACAACTTGTCACTGGAAAAAATTAGATGGAACCGGACCAGAATGTCGTATCAATATCATCGATACACCAGGTCACGTTGACTTTACAGTAGAAGTTGAACGTTCATTGCGTGTATTGGATGGTGCGGTAACAGTTTTGGATGCCAAAGCTGGTGTTGAACCTCAAACAGAAACTGTATGGCGTCAGGCTACAACATATGGTGTACCTCGTATCGTTTTTGTTAATAAGATGGATGCAACAGGAGCCGATTTCATCATGTCATGCAATACGATCATTGATCGTTTAGGTGCTAAATCTTGTCCAATTCAGTTGCCAATCGGTGCTGAAAGTGATTTCGAAGGTATCATTGATATCATCGAACGTAAGGCTTATACATTCAGTGGAGATTATGGACGTATTATTACAGAAATTCCTATTCCTGAAGAAAGCCTTGATTTAGTAGAAGAATATCGTACTAAATTATTGGAATACTTAGCTGATTATGATGAAGATTTTATGATGATGGTTTTGGAAGGTGAAGAACCAGAAATCAGTGAAATCAAACGTGTATTGCGTGTTGCCGTATGTGCTGGTGATTTCTTCCCAGTATTATGTGGTTCTGCCTACAAAAACAAAGGTGTTCAGCAAGTGTTGGATGCGGTTGTAGATTATTTGCCAAGTCCATTAGATGTACCAGCCATTAAAGGTACAACTTTGGATGGAGAAGAAGATGAACGTCACCCAAGTGATGATGAACCATTCTCTGCTTTGGCATTCAAGATCGCAACAGATCCATTTGTAGGAAAATTAAGCTTCTTCCGTGTATACTCCGGTACTGCAACGGCAGGAAGTTATGTATTAAACTCTACAAAGGATAAAAAAGAACGTTTTGGACGTATCGTGCAGATGCATGCCAACCATCGTAAAGAAATCGATCAGGTTTGGGCTGGAGATATCGCAGCTGCCGTAGGTTTAAAAGTTACGACAACAGGGGATACATTGTGTGATGAAAAACATCCAATCATCTTGGAATCTATGGAATTCCCTGAACCAGTTATCGAATTGTCTTTGGAACCAAAAACAAAAGCTGACCAGGATAAAATGGGCTTGGCTTTAAGTAAATTGGCTGAAGAAGACCCAACTTTCAAAACATATACAAATGAAGAAACAGGACAGACGATCATTGCTGGTGTTGGTGAGCTTCACCTGGATATTATCGTAGATCGTCTACGTCGTGAATTTAAAGTAGAAGCCAACGTAGGACAACCACAGGTTGCTTACCGTGAAACGATTCGTACCGCTGCTGAATGTGAAGGAAAATACATTCGTCAGTCTGGTGGTCGTGGACAGTATGGTCACGTATGGATCAAATTCGAACCAAATGAAGAAGGTAAAGGATTTGAATTCGTTGATGCTATCGTTGGTGGATCTGTACCAAGAGAGTATATCAAACCAACGGAAGAAGGTTTGAAAGATGCTTTAAATAACGGTATGATCGCCGGTTATCCGGTTATCGACATCAAAGCGACTTTATTCGATGGTTCATACCATGATGTCGATTCCAGTGAAATGGCTTATAAAATTGCCGCTAGTATGGCACTTCGTGAAGCTGCTAAAAAGTGTAATCCGGTATTGTTGGAACCAATCATGTTTGTTGAGGTTACAGCACCGGCTGAATACTTAGGTAGTGTAATGGGTGACGTTTCCAGTCGTCGTGGTTCAATCACAGAACAGGAAGAACGTGGTAATGCCGTTATCGTTCGTGCACACATTCCATTGTCTGAAATGTTTGGTTATGTAACAGACTTGCGTAGCTTTACACAAGGACGTGGTACTTACTCCATGAAATTTGATCATTACTCTGAAGTTCCTAAGAGCATTGCAGAGAAGATCATTAAAGAGAATTCAAGCGAAAACTAGTTGCTTTTCGCTTGGTTCTAAAGTACAATGATTTTGCATGAAATTTTAATTTTTAAATTAGGAGGAAACTAAAATGGCAAAGGAAAAATTTGACAGAAGTAAAACCCATGTTAATATTGGTACAATCGGTCACGTTGACCATGGTAAAACAACATTAACAGCTGCTATTACTAACGTATTGGCTCAGAAAGGTCAGGCCAAAGCAACTGCTTATGATCAGATTGACGGTGCTCCAGAAGAAAAAGAACGTGGAATCACAATCAACACTGCTCACGTAGAATATGAAACTGACAAACGTCACTATGCACACGTTGACTGCCCAGGCCACGCTGACTACGTTAAAAACATGATCACTGGTGCTGCTCAGATGGATGGTGCTATCCTTGTTGTTGCTGCATCTGATGGTCCTATGCCTCAGACTCGTGAACACATCTTGTTGGCTCGTCAGGTAGGTGTACCTTATATCGTAGTATATTTGAACAAATGCGATATGGTTGATGATGAAGAATTAATCGACTTAGTAGAAATGGAAGTTCGTGAACTTCTTAACGAATATGGATTCGACGGAGATAACACTCCAGTTATCCGTGGTTCTGCATTGAAAGCTTTGGAAGGCGATCCAAAATATGTTGAATCTATCAATGAATTGATGGACGCTGTTGACAGCTGGATTCCAGATCCTGAACGTGACATCGATAAACCTTTCTTGATGGCTGTAGAAGACGTAATGACTATTTCTGGTCGTGGTACAGTAGCTACAGGACGTGTTGAACGTGGACAGGCTCATTTGAACGACGAAGTTGAAATCGTAGGTATCAAAGAAACTCGTAAGACAGTATTAACTGGTTTGGAAATGTTCCACAAACAGTTGGACGTTGCTCAGGCTGGTGACAACATCGGTGCTTTGCTTCGTGGTATCGCACGTGATGAAATTCAACGTGGACAGGTTTTAGCTAAACCAGGAAGTGTACATCCACACACTACTTTCAAAGCTCAAGTTTACGTATTGACTAAAGAAGAAGGTGGACGTCATACTCCATTCGTTTCTAACTACCGTCCTCAGTTCTATTTCCGTACAACTGACGTAACTGGTGTTATTACTCTTCCAGAAGGAACTGACATGGTTATGCCAGGTGACAACGTTGAAATGTCTGTAGAATTGATTCACCCAATCGCTATCGAAAACGGAACTAAGTTCTCTATTCGTGAAGGTGGACACACTGTAGGTGCTGGAAACGTTACTGAAATCATCGGATAATTTATTAAACTATGATTTAAAAACCGCTGGAAACAGCGGTTTTTTTAAGTGAGGGAATTATGGATTTAGAGAAGTGCAAAGCATTAATTGAAGTCATAGATACTAGAAGTTTATCAAAAGCCGCTAAAAAATTAGGATACACACCTAGTGGTCTTTCTCGAATGATATCCGGTTTGGAAAAGGAAATGGGATTTGTTTTATTACGAAGAAATCATGATGGCATGTTTCCAACCAATGAATGTCGTCTTGTCTTAAGTGAAATTCGTGAGCTTTTGTATCAGAACCAACTCGTTGAACAAAAGGTTTCGGATATTAACGAATTATATGTAGGCGAAATAGAAATTGGGGTTTCACATCGTTATTATTATGATACCTTTGCTTGTGCCATGAAGAATTTTAGTAAAGTATATCCGGATGTGGATTTAAAGATTCGTCATGGGTATAGTTCGTATTTGGTGCAGGAGTTAAAACAACATCGTTTAGATTTATGTGTAGTATCAAAACGTGAACTGGGAGATTGTCAATGGATTCCGATCACAAAGGATGAAATGCTGGCATGGATTCCTAAAAATCATAAATTGGCTAAAGAAGATAAAATATCTGTTAAAGAATTCGAAAAAGAAAATGTAATTTTTACGTATCCTGGTGAAGATACCGATAATCAACGTATTTTTCAAAAGTATAAGATTTATCCACATCATCAATTCTCTACTTTAGAACCATATGCCAGTTTTGCGATGGTAAAACAAGGCTTAGGAATTTCTATGGATAATCGTTTATCTGTATGGGGTATGGAAGATGGAATTTTGTATAAATCACTAGATCCTAAAGAATATATTGAAATTGGGATCGCATTACAACCACATCCTTCACCGGCTGTGAAAGAATTTATGAAATATGTACTGCCTTTGTTACAGAAAGAAAAGTATTCTTTTTAAAAAAAGATGAAAAATATTGTATACATATTGCGAAAAAGTCAAACCCTCTTTGACAATTACGCAAAAATATGTGATTATATAGGTACTTGTTTACTTTGGGAAAGGAGTTGTAAATAGTGGATAATTCTCAAAAGAAAATCAAGTGGTACATGTTAGCGTTCATGTGCTTCTCCACATTATGGGGATTTGGTAACGTAGTTAACGGTTTCATGTACTTCAACGGAATCCAGGTAATGTTCTCATGGATCTGGATGTTCCTATTATTCTTCGTACCTTATGCTTTGATGGTTGGAGAATTAGGTTCAGCATTTAAAGATCTTGGTGGAGGTGTTACCTCTTGGGTTCAAGAAACAGCTGGTTCTAAAGTTGGATACTATGCTGGTTGGACATATTGGGCATGTCACGTTTCATACATTGCTTCCAAAGGGTCCGGTGGTCTAAAAGCGTTAAGTTGGATGGTATTCCAGAATTCAGAAACTTATGACACATTCCCTACGCTTTATGTACAGTTGGCAACATTAGTTGTATTCTTATTCTTCTGCTGGGTAGCAAGCCGTGGTTTGAACCCATTGAAGAAACTGGCTACTTTAGCTGGATCTAGTATGTTTGTAATGAGTATTCTGTACATCTTAATGATGTTTGCAGCACCAATCATTAATCCAAATGGTGGTTTTGTGAATATGGACTTCAGTTGGGATAACTTGATTCCTACATTTGATGTAAGTTACTTTACAAACTTGTCAATCTTGGTATTTGCGGTTGGTGGTATCGAAAAGATTTCTCCATATGTTAATAAAATGGATGGAAACCCTGCTCGTGAATTCCCTAAGAGTATGATTTTTGCAGCTGTTATGGTTATTGTTTGTGCTATTTTCGGTACAATTGCTATGGGTATGATGTTTGATCCAGAAGTTGTATTCGCAAGTGCAGAAACACAAGAATCTTATATTGCCAACGGTGCTTACATCGCCTTCCAAAAATTAGGTGAATATTATGGTGTAGGTAACGTATTGATGATCATTTATGCATTGTGTAATGCCATTGGACAGTTCTCTACATTAGTTGTAAGTATCGATGCTCCTCTTCGTATGTTGTTGGAAGACCCTATTACAAGCCAGAGTGTTCCAAAACAATTGTTGAAGAAAAACAAATACGGTGCTTTCATCAATGGTATCTGGATGGTTGTTATCTTGTCAGGTGCTATTATCTTAGCGCAGACTTTCGTTCCAGGTGCAGCTTCTGTATTGGCTCAGTTGAATAAGCTGAACTCTGTAACAATGCCTCTTCGTTACTTGTGGGTATTCTTTGCTTACTTTATGCTTCGTAAAGTGGCAGATGAAAAATTCCCTCGTGAGTACAAATTTGTTAAGAGCAGAGGTATTGGTAAATTCTTTGGTATTTGGTGTTTCTTAATTGTATTGGTTTTCTCAGTATTAGGTATGTATTCACCAGATCCATTCACAATGTTCTTAAATATTATTACACCAGTTGTAATGGTATTGTTAGGTTTGATCTTCCCTATCATTCGTAAAAGACAGGATGAAAGAGACGGAACTACAAACGTTTAATGAAAATAGAGAAACGATTCCTTTGGGAGTCGTTTTCTTTTGGTAATATCTTTTGAGTTTTTAGTGTCTATAGTTTAGAATAGTCTAAGGAGGATACTATTATGAACAATATTGAAATTTCAAATGAATTGATGGATTTTATTCAAAGTAGTCCAAGCATGTTTCATTCTGTAAAGACAGTGCGTGATTATTTGGAACAAGCAGGATTCACATATTTGCCAGAAGGAAAGCCTTGGAACCTGGAAAAAGGTGAAGGTTATTACACTATTCGTAATCATTCCAGTATTATTGCTTTTAAACTAGGAAGTGTATTAGATGATTATCATTTCCAGATGACGGCAGCTCACTCAGATTCGCCAACATATAAAATTAAAAGCGTTCCGGAATTAGAAGGACCGAATGAATATTTACGTCTGGATGTAGAAGCATATGGTGGTATGATCGATTCTACATGGTTTGATCGTCCATTGACGATTGCCGGACGTGTATTGGTGCAGGAAGGTAACAAAATTGAAAGTCGATTATTATATATTGATAAAGATTTGTTGTTGATTCCTAATGTTGCCATTCATTTCAACCGCAATATCAATGATGGTTATAAATACAATCGTCAGGTAGATTTATGTCCGCTATTCTCTACAGGCGAACTGAAAAAAGGTGATTTCGATAAGATGGTTGCCGATGAATTAGGCGTAGAAGTAGAACAAATTTTGGCAAAAGATCTTTTCTTGGTCAATCGGCAAAAACCTGTAATTTGGGGTTATAAAAATGAATTTGTTTCTACACCAAAATTGGATGATTTACAGTGTGCCTTTGTTTCTTTAAAAGCATTTATCGAAGCTGAAAACAAACATGCGATCAATGTTTGTTGCGTATTTGATAACGAAGAAGTTGGATCCAATACAAAACAAGGTGCTATGTCTACATTCTTGTATGATACATTACAACGTATTAATTTAGGTTTAGGTAAGAGTGCAGAAGAATATTATCAGGCTGTAAGTAAATCTTTCTTGGTAAGTTGTGATAATGCACATGCAGTACATCCAAATCATCCAGAAAAGACGGATGCGGTCAATTGCTCAATGATGAACAAAGGTCCGGTTATTAAAGAAAGTGCAAATCAGAAATATACTACCGATGCATTTAGCCGTGCTTTGTTTACTTGTATTTGTAAAGAAGCTGGTGTTCCAGTACAGACTTTTGCCAATCGCAGCGATGTGGTAGGTGGATCGACTTTGGGAAATCTATCCAACACACAAGTCAGTGTACATGCTGTAGATATTGGTCTTCCACAGCTTGCGATGCATTCAAGTTATGAAACGGCTGGTATCAAAGATACAGGTTATGCGATTGAAGCTTTAAAAGCTTATTTTGGTACAAATGTAGAAATTGATGAGGCACAGAAAGTAGTTTTTGAATGATTGATCTGACAAAATATACTTGGTTAAAACCACATCTTCCTTTACCGGAAACTTTAAAGGAACAAGAAGACTTTGTCGATATCTTAAAAGCAATTGAAAAAAAAGAGTCGAATTTAGGACTTCGCAATTTATATGCCAATTATTATTTAGATCAACTGCAGAAAGCAAAAGAAGAAGGACGTACTTTGCATTATGAAGGTAATTTAGGCAAAGAGATTCGTTCCTGGGGCAAATCACAGTCTTTTAAGAAGTTTAAAGAATCGTATTTAAAAGAAGATAAGGCAAAATTTCAATTGTCAGGAATTGTCATCGTAATTACCGGAACGTTGATCCTTTTCTTTCTTCGAGCTATTTTGGCACAAGAATTTGTAGTGAATTTTAGTGTGGATGCGATTGTTGGAGCCATAGCTTTAGTGTTCTTTTATCGTAATATGAAACTTAAGATGAAGCTGATTAAAAGTTATACACCAGTACGCGATTATTTGTATATGGATGTTGCCAGTTTCGTGATGTGTATTTTATTAAAAATGTGGCTTCCTCCAGTTTTTGATGTTTCTATTATTGTATTGGTCATCGCTTATTATGTACAAAGGCGAAAGTTTGAAAATTTTTTAAAGACCGTTTAGAATGACTACAGAGAAATTTCTCTGTAGTTTTTTATATAGAAGGGAAGAAAAGACATGATCAATTTGCAGTTGGAAATATTTTTGTTGATCATAGCTGGTTTTGTATTATCCAAGCTGGGTTATTTTTCAAAACAAACTCGAAAACAACTGACTAATATTGTGTTATGTTTGGTATTGCCTTGTGCTACGATTAAATCTTTTGAGATGGATGTAGATATAAAATTACTGACATCCATGATAATGGTTTTTATAATATCTGTGGGTATTCAGTTTTTATATTTAATATTTTGTAAAGGGTGCTGGAATTGGATAAAAGATGATAGGAAACCTTCTTTACAATATGGAACAATGGTTTCGAATGCGGGATTTATGGGAATGCCGGTGGCCCAGAGTGCTTTTGGTTCTGTTGGGCTTTTATATGCTTCGATTTTTTTGATTCCTCAAAGAATTTGTATGTGGAGTTATGGCGTTTCACTTTATGAAAAAGGTTCAAAGCAGGAAGTGATTCGAAAAGTAATTACCAATCCTTGCATAGTGGCTATTTATATAGGTGTTTTATTAATGCTTTTAGGGATGTTTGATATTCATTTACCAAAGTTTATAGATGATGCCATTGGTGCTGTTGGAGATTGTAATACAGCATTAAGCATGATTGTCATAGGTGGTATATTAAGTGATGTTCCCAAAGAGAAACTTTTTGATGTTGTATCTGTAAGTTATAGTACATTACGTTTATTGATATTGCCGTTATTGATCTTTTTGATTCTTTCTTTTTTGCCGATAGATTCTATGGTTTGTAATGTGTGTGTACTTTTATCAGCTATGCCAGCAGCCAGTACGACAGCGATGCTGGCTCAAAAATATGAAAAAAATCCTGAATTTGCATCCAGGATCATCTTTGTATCCACTTTATTCAGTATGATAACATTGCCTTTTATTTTTATGATATTGGAATGGCTTTAGCCATTCTTTTTTGTTGGAACAACGACAGCCAAACCACCTAATGCACTTTCTTTTAATTCTAAAGGAAGTTTGCTGCCGGTAAGATTCATGGTTTTGACAACCATATCAAAGCTAACGCGGTTTTTCTTTACGTTTCGTAAGTACTTGGCAAGTCGTGCTGCATCTAATGAACGAAGACTTGCGACAGCATTTCGTTCGATGCAAGGAATCATGACGTAGCCGCCAACGGGATCACAAGTCAATCCCAGATGGTGTTCTAATCCAATTTCGGCAGCACATTCGATCTGTGCATTATTTTCAAAGTTGCATGAACTTACAAAGGCAGCTCCCATACTGCAGGCAGCTCCTACTTCAGCTTGGCAACCAGCTTTTGCGCCAGATATCGTGGCATTATGCTGGATCAGATTTCCAATCAAGCCAGCTACTTTTAAACCTTGGATCAAAGTGTCTTTAGGATAGTTTTCATCTTTATAAAAATGATAAAGAAGGCTAGGCAATACGCCGCAGCTTCCCATGGTCGGAGCTGTAACGACCATACCGCCACTGGCATTTTGTTCACTGGCGGCATATGCATAGCTGGATAATAAAAGACTTTTTCTTTCTATCAGATCATCGCAACTATTAGCACTTTGATATAAAGCGCTGGCTACTCTGTCAATTTCTAAAGATCCTGGAAGTTTACCAATGGTATGAAGGCCTTTTTCTACGCATTCAATCATCGCATCAAAAATCTTGTTCATATAGTTGTTTAAAGAATCATCTTCAAATTGATCAATATATTTATCTAAACGAAGATGATGTTGTTTACAATAGGCCTGAATATCATCCATGGAATTATGTGGATAGACATGTGTTTCTTCAGATTCCTGTTCCTTATCTTTTAAGATTTTTCCGCCTCCAATAGATACAAAGGTGTGTTTTCCTAAAGATTGATGTTCTTTGAAAGCTTCGATTGTCATGGTATTGGGATGATCGCATTTTGATTTTAAATCAAAAGTGATCGTACAGTGTGTTGGGAAAAAGGTCTTTTCTATAATTTTATCAGTAAGGTGGCCTTTTCCGGTTAAAGCTAAAGAACCAAATAAGGTGATCTTAAACTCGTCGGCATCTGGATAATGTTCTAACATGTCTTGGCTGGCACGCATAGGGCCAAAGGTATGAGAACTGCTAGGTCCAGGTCCGATTTTATAAATGTTTTGAATACTTTGCATAGTGTAAATCTCCTTGACCAAAATGGTCTTATTTCTCCATAGAAAAGAGTAGCATAACCACACGAAAAAGGATAGTGACTAGATGTAGAAAAAATGGAAAAAAAGGCTTGAAATAGGTGTATTCTTATGGTATCATCATTGCGCACTGCGTAGAAGTGCGAGGTTGCTGACCCACTGAGAAGCGTTGTCATGGGTGGCGTCAGGGAATTCGCATGGAGCATGTATATCTCGAATATACGAAAGGAGTTAAACATGGCAAAAAACACAATTCGAATTCGCTTAAAAGCGTATGAGCACCGTATCTTAGATGACAGTGCCAAGAAAATCGTCGAAACAGTGACGAAACACGGAGCTAAAAAAGTTGTTGGTCCCGTTCCGTTACCTACGGAAAAACAAGTTGTAACAATTCTACGTGCCGTTCACAAATATAAAGATTCTCGTGAACAGTTTGAAATGCGTACGCACAAGCGTTTGATTGAGATTGTTGCACCGACAAAGGAAACGATGGATTCTTTACAAAGACTGGAACTTCCTAGTGGTGTTGACATCGAAATTAAACTTTAATGGAGGTGTCGAAGATGAAAGGATTATTAGGAAGAAAATTAGGAATGACACAGGTCTTCACAGAAGATGGTGTATTGATTCCGGTAACCGTTGTTGAAGCAACTCCAAATGTTGTTCTTCAGAAGAAAACAGTAGAGAGTGACGGATACAATGCGATTCAGTTAGGATTTGAAGAAATCAAAGAAAAACGTACAACAAAGGCAAATGTAGGACATTGTGCCAAAGCTAATACAAGTCCAAAACGTCGTATTCAGGAAGTACGTGATTGTGAATTAGATGTAAACGTTGGTGATTTGGTTGACGTTACGATCTTTGAAGCTGGTGAAACAGTGGATGTGATCGGTACAAGCAAAGGTAAAGGATACAATGGTACGATCGTTCGTAATAACGCACACCAGGGGCCAAAGAGTCATGGTGGTTCTAAGAACATTCGTCATATCGGTTCTTTAGCTACAAACGGTATTACATCTCGCCAGGGACGCATCATGAAAGGTACGATCATGGCTGGTCAGGAAGGTGGATATAGAACAACAAACCAAAACCTGACAGTGATTAAAGTAGATAAAGAAAACAACTACTTGTTGATTAAAGGAAATGTGCCAGGACCTAAAAAAGGATTTGTAATGGTTCGTACCGCAAAGACTTCAAAAGGAAACAAAGCACCAGTTACTTTAGTTGACTATAGTGCAAATAAGGAGGTTCAGGAATAATGGCAAAGATTGATGTGATCAACCAGGAAGGAAAAGTAGTTTCTTCTCTTGAACTGAATGATGCTGTATTTGGAATTGAACCAAATCAGCAGGCTTTATTTGATGCGTTGAAAATGCAGTTGGCTGGTCGTCGTCAAGGAACTTCTGCTACAAAAGGTCGTAGCGAAGTAAGCGGTGGTGGACGTAAGCCATATCGTCAAAAGGGAACAGGTCGTGCTCGTCAAGGTTCTATCCGTGCTACACAGTTCCGTGGCGGTGGAACAGTATTTGGAGCTACACCACGCGATTACAGCTATCGCATCAACAAAAAGATTCGCCGTTTGGCTTTGAAATCTGCTTTAAGTGAAAAAGTGGCAGATACAGCTTTGAGCGTATTAGATAAGTTCGAAGTTGCAGAACCAAAAACAAAAACATTTGTTTCTATCATGGAAGCAATTCAGGCGCCTAAGAAAACGTTATTCGTTGTTGGTCAAAACGAAGATGTTCAGAACGCTTATTTATCAAGCCGCAATGTTCCAGATTGCACAATGATGAGAAGCGATTTGATCAATGTATTTGATTTAGTACATGCCAACAAGATCGTTATGACAAGCGCTGCAGTAAAAGAAGTTGAGGAGGCACTTGCATAATGACTGATTACAGAGACATCATTCTTCGCCCAATCATCACTGAAAAAACAATGAAATTGATGGCAGAAGATAACAAAGTGACATTTGAAGTTGCCAAAGGTGCAAACAAAGTATTAGTTCGTCAGGCTGTGGAAGCTTTGTTTAAAGTTGAAGTTGTAAAAGTCAACATGCAAAACACAAAGCCTAAGACAAAACGTGTTGGAAGATACACAGGAAAAACGAGCGCTGTTCATAAAGCAATCGTTAAAATCAAAGAAGGTCAGTCAATCGACTTGTTCGGTGAGGCTGAATAATCAGGGAGAAGACGCTATTTCCTGAATAAATATTGCGATAAGGAGGAAAAAGAAAGTTTATGCCAATCAAGACGTATAAACCAACGACACCGGGACGTCGTGGAATGACATCTTTGACTTTTGAAGAAATCACAACTTCAAAACCAGAGAAAAGTCTATTAGCTCCATTGAAGTCTAAAGGTGGACGTAATAACACAGGACGTATCACAACACGTCATAAAGGTTCTGGTCATAAAAGAGCCTATCGTATCATCGATTTCAAACGTAATAAGGACAACATTCCTGCACGTGTTAAAACGATTGAATACGATCCAAACCGTAGTGCTAACATCGCATTGTTAGTATATGCGGATGGTGAAAAACGTTACATTCTTGCACCGAAAGATTTAAAGGTGGGAATGAGCGTAATATCTGGTGTTGAAGCAGATATCAAAACCGGAAACGCAATGGAATTGAAGAATATGCCTGAAGGTACATTCGTTCATAACGTTGAATTAAAACCTGGTAAGGGTGGACAGATGGCTCGTAGCGCTGGATGTTCTGCTCAGATTCTTGGTATTGAAGAAAAATATGTTACTTTGCGTTTAACTTCTGGAGAAGTTCGTAAGGTTTTAGGAAATTGCCGTGCTACAGTTGGTATCGTAGGAAACGAAGATTACAGCTTGGTAAACATCGGTAAAGCTGGACGTAATCGTCATAAAGGTATTCGTCCTACAGTTCGTGGTTCTGTTATGAACCCTAACGATCACCCTCATGGTGGTGGTGAAGGACGTACACCAATCGGTCGTAAGTCTCCGATGACTCCTTGGGGTAAAAAAGCTCTGGGTGTTAAGACACGTCGTACTAAGAAAGCCAGCACTAAATTGATCGTGCGCCGTCGTAACGGTAAATAGGAAAAGGAGGAAAGAACATGAGTCGTAGTTTGAAAAAAGGACCTTTCTGTGATGAACATCTGATGAAAAAGGTCGAAGCATTAAATGCCTCAAACAAAAAAGAAGTTATTAAAACATGGAGTCGTCGTTCTACTATCTTCCCTCAGTTTGTTGAACACACATTTGCGGTTTACAACGGTAAGGAACACGTACCAGTTTATGTAACAGAAGATATGGTTGGTCACAAATTAGGTGAATTTGTTCCAACTCGTAAATATGCAAGTCATGGATCAGATGACAAGAAATCACGTTAATTAGGAGGATAACATGGAAGTAAAAGCAACAGCGAAAACTCTACGTATTCAGCCTCGTAAAGCAAGACTTGTCTTAGACTTGATCCGCGGCAAAGACGTAGAAGAAGCAAAAGCAATTTGCAAGTTCACTCCAAACAAAGGTGGATATTTGGTTGGAAAAGTATTGAACTCTGCCATTGCCAATGCCGTTAATAACAACGATTTAAATGAAGAAAAGCTTTATGTTAAAGCTTGTTGGGCTAACGAAGGTATTACATTGAAACGTTATATGCCTCGTGCTAAAGGTAGCGCAAGTCCAATTATGAAACGTACAAGCCACATTACTGTTGTAGTGGCTGAGAAAGAGTAGGAGGTTCGCCATGGGACAGAAAGTAAGCCCGATCGGGATGCGTGTTGGTATCATTCGTGACTGGCAGTCAAGATGGTACGCAGACGACAAAGAATTCGGATCACTTCTGATTGAAGATGTTAAGATTCGTGAATTCATTGAAAAGTATTATGCAAAATTGTCTAACGCAGCACAGGATAAGAGAAAAGCGGATCCTCAGATTTCTCGTATTGAAATCGAACGTACTAAGAATCGTGTTACGATCATCGTTCGTACGGCACATCCAGGTGTTGTTATCGGACAAGATGGAAAATCTATTGAAGGTTTGAAAAAACAACTGGAAAAAATGGTTAATGCCGGTGTTAAAAAGGATTCAAAAAATAGAAAAACTATTCAGATCAACGTTGTAGAAGTTGCAAATCCAAATTTGGATGCTCGTTTGGTAGCTCGTTGGATCGCCAATGAATTGGAACAACGTAAGAGCTTCCGTGCTACACAGAAAAAAGCAATTCAAAACTCTATGCGTGCTGGTGCCAAAGGTATCAAAACGGCTGTTTCTGGTCGTTTAGGTGGTGCTGATATGGCTCGTACAGAAGGATACTCTGAAGGTGTCGTACCATTGCATACATTGCGTTCTGACATTGATTATGCATGGGAAGAAGCTGCTACTACATACGGACGTTTAGGTGTTAAAGTATGGATCTGTCGTGGTGAAGTACTGCCTGGAGAAATGGTAAAAGAACCAGAAGCTCCAAAACAACGTCCAATGCGCGGAAGAAACCGCAACAACCGTAATCGTCGTCCAAACGGACGTGCTCCTCAACAGAATGCCGCTCCTGCAAAGGAACAAGCTCCTGTTGAAAACAAAGGAGGTAACGAATAATGTTGATGCCTAAGCGTACAAAGTACAGACGTCCACATCGCTTAAGCTACGAAGGTCGTAGTAAAGCTGGTCGTTCTATTGACTTTGGTGAATTTGGTTTGGTTGCTGAAAGTGGAAACTATGTAAGTAACCGTCAGATAGAAGCTGCCCGTATTGCCATGACACGTTATATGAAACGTGGAGGTAAAGTATGGATTCGTATTTTCCCTCATATGGCAAGAACTAAAAAACCTTTGGAAGTACGTATGGGTTCAGGTAAAGGTGCTCCAGAAGGTTGGGTTGCTGTTGTGCAGCCAGGGCGAGTAATGTTTGAAGTTGGTGGAGTTAGCGAAGAAGTAGCTCGTGAGGCGCTTCGTTTAGCTAGTCATAAACTTCCAGTTAAGACTCGTTTTGCTAGAAAAGGAGAAGTGAAATAATGTTAGCTAAAGAAATTCGTGAAAAGACAAATGAAGAACTTCTTGCTCAGATCGATGCTTTAAAAGAAGAGTTATTCAATCTCCGCTTCCAGCAGGCTACAGGACAGCTGGAAAACACGGCACGTTTAAAAACTGTTAAGAAAACGATTGCCCGTATCAAAACAGTTATGACAGAGCGTGAAAATGCGCAAGGTCAAGAGTAGGAGGGTATGACGATGGAAAGAAACGTACGTAAAGTATATCGTGGTACTGTCGTAAGTGATGCGATGGACAAAACAATCACGGTAGTAGTAGAAACTAAGAAAACACACCCTTTATACGGTAAACGTGTTAAATATTCTAAGAAATTTAAAGCGCATGATGAGAAAAATGAAGCTCATGTTGGAGATCGCGTAGAGATCATGGAAACTCGTCCATTGTCTGCTACAAAACGTTTCCGCTTGGTAAGCATCATTGAGAAAGCGCGTGTATAGGACTAGGAGGGCGAAACAATGATTCAAAACGAGAGTCGTTTACGTGTCGCTGATAACACAGGAGCTAAAGAAGTTTTAGTTATTCGTTGTTTAGGTGGAAGCGTAAGAAAATTTGCAAACATCGGTGATATCGTTGTGTGTACTGTAAAACAGGCCACTCCTGGTGGAACCGTAAAAAAAGGTGATGTAGTCAAAGGTGTTATCGTTCGTACAAAACGTGGTGTTCGCCGTGAAAACGGTACATACATCCGTTTTGATGACAATGCCGTTGTATTGATCAAAGATGATAAGACGCCTAGAGGAACACGTATTTTCGGGCCAGTTGCTCGTGAATTACGTGATAACGATTTCATGAAGATCGTATCTCTGGCTCCGGAAGTATTATAGGAGGTGTGCCAAGTGAGAATTAAAAAAGGTGATAGAGTCAAAGTTATTACTGGTGCTTACAAGGGCACAATCGGTGAAGTAACTTCTGTTTATCCAAAAGAAGATAAAGTCATTGTAGAAGGTGTTAACATGGTAAAAAAACACCAGAAACCTACACAGGCTAATCCAGATGGTGGAATTATTGAAAAAGAAGCTAAAATTCACGTTTCCAATGTAATGCTTTGGGATGAAAAAAGTAAAAAAGCTTCCCGTATCAAAATGGAAGTAAAAGAAGACGGAACTAAGGTGCGTGTCTACAAGACAAGCGGAAAAGAAGTTAAGGTTAAATAAGGAGGATAAGACATGAACCGTTTACAAGAAAAGTATAAAAACGAAGTCGTTCCTCAGCTTATGAAAGACTTCAACTACAAATCCGTTATGCAGGTACCGCAGATCGAAAAAGTGGTCGTAAACATCGGTGTTGGAGATGCCATCCAAAATTCAAAATTATTGGATGAAGCTGTTGAGGAATTGGCAGCCATTACAGGACAGGCTCCAGTAATTACAAAAGCAAAAAAATCAATTGCCAACTTCAAATTACGTGAAGGTATGTCAATTGGATGTAAAGTTACATTGCGTAAAGAAAAAATGTATGACTTCTTAGATAAGTTGTTCAACATTTCTTTACCACGTGTTCGTGACTTCCGTGGAGTTTCTGATACAAGCTTTGATGGTCGTGGAAACTACACATTAGGAGTAAAAGAACAAATCATTTTCCCAGAAATTGATTTTGATAAAGTAAACCGTACACGCGGAATGGATGTTGTCATCGTTACAACCGCAGAAACAAATGAAGAGGCAAAAGCCCTGCTTGAAAAAATGGGTATGCCTTTCAAGAAGTAGGAGGAACGTAAAATGGCTAAGAAATCAATGATCAACAAACAGCAACGTCCTCAGAAATTTAAAGTTCGTGAATATACACGCTGCGAAAGATGTGGACGTCCACACTCAGTATTGAGAAAATATAAATTATGTCGTATTTGCTTCAGAGAATTGGCTTATAAAGGTCAGATTCCTGGTGTGAAAAAGGCAAGCTGGTAAGAAGGAGGCATATAACAATGATTATGACAGATCCAATTGCGGACATGCTGACAAGAATCCGCAACGCATTGCAACAAAAACATGAAACTGTTAGTATGCCTGTCAGCAAAGAAAAGAAAGCTATTGCTGAAATCTTAAAAGAAGAAGGATACATTACAGACTATAAAGTGGAAGGTGAAGGTGTTCATAAAGACCTTACAATCACTTTAAAGTATACAGAAGATAACAAGAAGATCATCTCTGGTCTTCGTCGAATCTCTAAACCTGGTCTACGTGTATATGCACAGGTAGATAATTTACCTCGTGTACTTAACGGATTAGGTATTGCCATTATTTCTACAAGTAATGGTATGATGACAGATAAGAACGCAAGAAAGAACCACTTAGGTGGAGAAGTCATTGCGTATATCTGGTAATAGGAGGATAAAGAATGTCACGTATCGGGAATAAACTGATTACCATTCCTGCTGGCGTAAGTGTGGAGGTCGCTGCAGGTAATGAGGTGACTGTAAAAGGTCCTAAGGGAACTTTATCTCGTAAGTTCTCTGACTTGATGCAGATCAACGTTGAGGGAACTGAGGTCACTGTAGTACGTCCAAATGACGAAAAACACACTAAACAATTACATGGTACGACTCGTGCTTTGTTACATAACATGGTCGTAGGAGTTTCTGAAGGATTTACAAAAGGGTTGGAACTGGTTGGTATCGGTTTCCGTACCGCTGTAAAAGGAAATACTTTAACGATGAATGTTGGTTATTCTCATCAAGTAGAATTGCAGATTCCAGAAGGATTGGATGTAACTTGTCCAAGTGCTACTGAAATCAGTGTATCAGGTATTGATAAACAACTTGTTGGTGAATTTGCTGCTAATGTTCGTGCTGTTCGTAAACCAGAACCTTACAAAGGAAAAGGTATTCGCTATAAAGGTGAACATATCCGTCGTAAGGAAGGTAAGACAGCTGGTAAGAAGTAGTGGGAAGGAGATCTTAAGATATGATTAAAAAACAATCACGCAATGCACAGCGTCTTCGTCGTCACGCTCGTGTACGTACAAAAATCAGCGGAACTCCTGAATGCCCACGTTTGAGTGTATTTAGAAGTAACGCACATATTCATGTTCAGCTTATTGATGATGTAAACATGAAGACTTTGGCATCTGCCAGCAGCCTGGCAATGAAACTAGAAAATGGCGGTAATGTGGAAGCTGCTAAACTAGTTGGTGCCGAAATCGCAAAACGCGCTAAAGAAGCTAACATCACAAAGGTTGTATTCGACCGTGGTGGATATATTTACGCAGGACGTGTAAAAGCTCTTGCCGATGCAGCTCGCGAAGCTGGCTTGGAATTTTAGGAGGTCGCACACATGGCAGAAAGAAAACAACCTAGAAGAGAGCAGAAAGAATTCGAAGAACAAGTTGTTGCAATCAACCGTGTTACAAAAGTTGTTAAAGGTGGACGTCGTTTCCGTTTCTCTTGTCTTGTAGTTATCGGGGACCGTAAGGGTCGTGTAGGTATGGGTACAGGAAAAGCTAACGAAGTACCTGATGCAATTCGTAAAGCTGTTGAAGACGCTAAGAAAAACTTGTTTACAGTTCCTATTGTGGGAACAACAATTCCACATGATACAATCGGTAACTATGGAGCAGGAAGCGTATTCATGCGTCCAGCTAGTGAAGGTACCGGTGTTATCGCCGGTGGTGCTGCCCGTTCTGTATTAGAATTGGCTGGTATCTCCGATATCTTAACTAAATGTTTAGGTTCTCGTACGAAGATCAACGTTGTTCGTGCAACTGTTGAAGGTTTAAAATCTTTAAGAACTTTAGAAGAAGTTGCTAGTCTTCGTGGAAAGAAACCAGAAGAAATTCGCGGGTAATTAGGAGGTTGAAGTATGAAATTACATGAAATGACACAGACAGAAGCTTCCAAATCAAGAAACCGCGTAGGTCGTGGACCTGGAAGCGGAAATGGTAAAACTTCAGGACGCGGACAAAAAGGACAGAAAGCCAGAAGTGGTGGGGGTGTTCGTCTTGGATTCGAAGGTGGACAGACACCATTGGCAAGACGTTTACCAAAAAGAGGATTTACAAACTTTAATCGCAAAGAATATGCTATAGTTAATGTAGAAACTCTAAATAAGTTTGATGAAGGTACTGAAATCAATGCAGCTTTACTGCTTGATAAGAAGATTATTCGTAAAGAACTTGCTGGTTTAAAAGTTTTAGGTAATGGAGAGTTAACTAAAAAATTAGTTGTAAAAGCTAACAAATTCTCTTTATCAGCCAAAGAAGCAATAGAAAAAGCAGGCGGAACGGCCGAGGAGATCTAAAATGATATCGAGCTTTAAGGCAATAATAAAAAATAAAGATATTCGTAATCGAATACTCTTTACTTTGTTTGCCTTTCTTGTATATCGTTTAGGATCTGCAATTACTGTTCCGAATGTTAATACAACCGATTTAGTAGCCGGTTTAGAGGATAATTCCTTATTCGCAATGCTGAATCTTTTAGGAGGTGGAGGCCTGGAACAGTTCTCCATCTTTGCCTTAGGTGTTACACCATACATTACAGCTTCTATTATTGTTCAGTTGTTAAGTATGGATGTAATTCCTCCTTTATCAGAATTAGCGAAATCAGGAGCTAAAGGACGCAAACAGCTGGATAAATATACACGTTATCTGGCAGTGATCTTTGGCTTTGTTCAATCTTTCTCTTTAGTATATGGTTTTTCACATACATATACTGGATTGATTGAAGGTGGTGCTACTATCAGTAAGATCCTGTACATTTCAACTATATTTACCGCAGGAACGATGTTTCTTGTGTGGATTGGTGATCAGATTTCAACCAAAGGTATCGGAAATGGTATCTCAATGGTCATCATGGCTGGTATCGTTGGCCGATTACCAAGACAATTTAGTGCTGCATGGACTTCATTGATTGGAGATGATCCAACAGGTCAGGGTATAGGACTCTTTGTCGGTTATATTTTAGTATATTTGATCATTATTATATTTGTAACATTGATCAATACGGCCGAAAGACGTATTCCAATTCAGTATACGTCAAGTTCTATTAGTTTATCTAAGCAAAGTAAATCAAATTACTTGCCTTTAAAACTAAACTCGGCCAGTGTAATCCCTGTAATCTTTGCATCATCACTTATGATGGCACCATTACAAATTGCTAGTTTCTTTGCATCGAATAAAGTAACAAGCGTTATGACAGATTGGCTTGGAATGCAAACATGGTATTCCTTAGTCATTTATGTTCTGTTGATTTTATTCTTTACATTCTTCTATACGAAGATGCAGGTCAATCCTGAAAAAATCGCAGAGAATCTAGGAAAATCAGGAGCCTATATTCCAAGTGTTCGCCCTGGAAAAGAAACGGAAAACTATATAAATCGTGTATTGTCACGATTAACAACATTAGGTTCTGTAGCTTTGGCTTTAGTTGCGGTTCTTCCACATCTTATGCCATTGATTTGGTCAGAAATGGATACTTCCATGGCTTTGGGTGGAACAGGAATGATCATCGTTGTTGGTGTTGCGATTGAAACTGTACGACAAGTACAAGGTTTGATTACACAAAAATCATATAAGAATTATTTTGAAGACGAATAAAATCGTCTAAGGAGCTGAAGTATGAATATCTTTATCATGGGAGCCCCTGGTAGCGGAAAGGGCACATTCTCAAGCCGTATTAAAGAAGAATTTAACTTAAACCATATTAGTACCGGTGATATCTTCCGGGCAAACATTGCCGGAGGCACTGAATTAGGTAAGCAGGCAAAAGCTTATACTGAAAAAGGTCTATTGGTACCGGATGAGATTACCAACAACATGGTTAAAGAATACTTGAGCCAATTATCGGATAAAAAGAATGGGTATTTATTGGATGGATATCCAAGAACACTAGATCAGGCAAAAGCTTTTGAAGCTATGACTGCCGGTACCGAATTGATGGTAGATGAAATTGTGGTAATGGATGTTCCGTTTGATGAATTAACACGTCGTATAACGGGTCGCCGTAGTTGTAAAAACTGTGGCGAAATATATAACATTTATTCTAAGCCACCTGTAAAAGATGGTATTTGTGATAAATGTGGGTCAACATTATCTCAAAGAAAAGACGATAATGAGGAAAGTTTGAAAACTCGTTTGGACGAATATGCAAAGAATACAGAACCTGTAATTGCATATTACGAAGAAAAAGGAATGGTCAAGAGAATTGATGCGACCGCTAGCATTGAAGAGATTTGGCCTGTTTTAAAAGAAGCTTTAAGCAAATAAATTGCGCATCTTTATGCGCAATTTACTTGCGTTATATTTTTTAAACTACGTTACTGTTAAAATCCGCATAGAACTATACGCATTTTAACAGGATTATACGTAGAGAAAGGATTAGACAAATGAAAGTAAGACCATCCGTAAAGCCAATGTGCGACAAGTGTCG
>CABVDD010000014.1 GCA_902497095.1 uncultured Faecalicoccus sp. | reverse complement strand
TGCCAGAAGATCTTCTATCTTTTATATACGTTTATTTTTTTTAAAAGTATGAAAAAAATAAGAAAATTTACTTGATTATGCTTTATCATCAAAAATCACCAGTTTTTTTACATAAAGATGAATATTTGTAATTATCTGTATTTTTAATACAGTAATAGTTTTAAAGAATTTAAGATAAATAAAAAGATGACTATTTCTTACTACTCATAGTCATCTTTATACTCCACGCTTTTGATCAGAATATTCATCGCTGAAATATTCTAGAATATTCTCAAGTGTTTCATTTAATACTTCATTTTCTTCTAATCCTAAATCTCCTATAGCCTTATCAATTAAATTCGCATGAAATTCATCATGTATCTTTAAAACTTCCAGTGCCTTGGGAGTGTTACGTAAACGAACGATACGCCGATCGTTTTCATCTCTATATCGCTCTACATACCCTTTTTTTTCTAAACGAGATACATTTGTTGTCAATGTACCTGAAGTAACCATCATACTTCTGGCTAAATGGCTCATGGTATTGGAACTAGCTCGCTCAATTCTTTCTATGATATGCACTTCGTTGATAGAAAGTTCTACACCTTTTTGTTTTAAGTTATTGGCTTCGATATATAAAATATAGTTAAAAAGACCGACAAGCAATTCATTTAGCGTATGTCGAGTTTTTTTTGTCTTTTCTTGTCGAATTTGTCTTTCTTCTTGTGTCATTGGTATCAAAATACCTTTTTTTTAGAATCAAGTCAAGGAAACAACTTATGAAAAGCCACTAAATTCATGAAAATCTTTCATTCTTTATATCATGAATCGTTTTTCATGGTATCATTATGCAGAGGTGTTTACTATGAAAATGATTGTTGATCTTAAAGAAAAATCGTATCCAATACTCATTGAAGATGGTGCCATACATCATATTCAAAAAATTATTGATACTCATAAAAGAATTGCGATTATTGCGGATAGTGGTATTCCTGACTCTTGGATTCAAATCGTTCAAGATCAATGCCCGAACAGTTTTATAATTCGTTTTCCTCAAGGAGAAGCATCCAAGTGTTTTCTTCAATATGAAAATTTATTAAACCAATGTATTGATCATGATATGACAAGAAAGGATGCAATCGTAGCCATTGGCGGTGGTGTTACAGGCGATTTGGCCGGGTTTGTGGCAGCCAGTTATATGCGTGGCATTGATTTCTATAATATTCCCACCACTTTATTAGCACAAGTTGATTCTAGTGTAGGTGGTAAAGTGGCAATAGATGTAGATTCCTATAAAAATATAGTAGGAGCCTTTCATCAGCCTAAGGGCGTAATCATTGATCCTGACGTTCTTTCTACACTTTCTCAAAGACAAATTCATAATGGTCTGGTAGAAGCTTTAAAAACCGGTCTGATTCAAGATGAAAAACTCGTTGAACTCTTTGAACAGGAATCTTTAGATATTCCACAAATCATAGAACGTTCTATCAATGTTAAACGCCTTGTCGTAGAACAAGATGAAAAAGAAAGTGGTTTACGTAAAATTTTAAACTTTGGTCATACAATTGGTCATGCGATCGAAGGTGCTTATGGCTTGGATACTTACCTGCATGGAGAATGCGTAGCCATGGGAATGTTATTCTTTATCGAGGATGCAGCCTTAAAAGAACGTGTTTTATCTATTTACCATAAGCTTAATTTACCTGAAGTTCCTGACTATGACATCGAACTTTTAATGAGCTATATTCAGCACGATAAAAAAAGCAGTGCAAAAACTGTCAGTATCGTAAAAGTAAAACAGGCTGGCACTTTTGAAATTGAAGAAATGACCTATGATCAAATTAAAGAAGTCTTAGAAAGAGGTCCTTATGCGAAATAGTATTGGAAACAATATCACAATGACAATTTTTGGAGAAAGCCATGGTCCATGTGTAGGCGTCACTTTAGATGGTTTACCTAGTGGATTTAAAATCAACATGGATTTTCTTCATGAAGATATGTTAAAACGAAAAGCTGTAGGCTTAATTTCCACGCAGCGTCATGAAGATGATATTCCAGAAATCGTATCTGGTCTTTTCAATGGTTATACAACCGGAACACCTTTAACGATATTGATCAAAAATAAAGATCAACATTCCAAAGATTATGAAAAAATAAAAGGTCGATTACGTCCAGGACATGCCGATTATACGGCTTTTAAACGATATAAAGGATATCAAGATTATCGTGGCGGCGGACATTTTTCAGGTCGCCTGACAAGTTGTATGGTGGCAGCCGGCAGCATTTGTAAACAAATTCTTTTTGCCAAAGGTGTTTTGATTGGTTCACATTTAGAACAACTGTATCAACTTCACGATATGCCATTTAGTGAAGATATAGAAGAACTCAATCAACAAATTCAAAAAGTGAATACGATGAAATTTGCGGTTTTAGATCCTGAAATGGAAAAACCTATGGAAGAAGCTGCTTTACAGGCACAAAAAGAAGGAGATTCTATTGGAGGTATCTTAGAAACTGCCATCACCGGATATCCTGCCGGTATTGGTGACCCCATCTTTGGTGCTTTGGAAAGTACACTTTCGCAGATTTTGTATGCCATACCTGCCGTTAAAGGGGTAAGTTTTGGTTTAGGGTTTGAATTTGCCAATTTAAAAGGAAGCCAGGCTAATGATCCTTTCTATTATGACGGAAACATCAAAACCAAAACCAATCATAATGCTGGTATCAATGGAGGTATTTCTAATGGTATGCCAATTCGTATACATACATGTGTTAAACCTACCGCTTCCATTTATAAGCCTCAAGATTCTGTTGACTATACGACAAAAGAAAACGTAACATTACAAATTGTAGGAAGACACGATCCATGCATTATACATAGAGCTCGTATCGTTGTCGATAACATGATCAGCTTTGGTTTACTGGATGCCTGGATGTCAAGAGCGGCCCTGGCACCTTTTGAAGGAGAACATTATGAAAGTTAAGATCTATCCTTCTACAATCAAAGGATCCCTTGCGATCCCCAGCAGTAAATCCATGGCACATAGAGCTTTGATTTGTGCTTCCTTAGCCCAGGGTACCAGTGAAATTTCTGGAATCACATCATCCAAAGATATTGAAGCCACTATCTCATGCATGTCTGCTCTAGGGGCAAAAATTGAATATAAAGACAAAAAATACATTGTACAAGGAACAAATCTTTCTGATCTTAAACAATCCGCCCTTTGTGATTGCCATGAATCAGGTTCTACCTTACGCTTTTTGATCCCTGTTGCTTCTTTAACCAACCAAAAAATCACCTTTAAAGGACAAGGACGATTAATGCAACGTCCTATGGACATTTATAAAGATTTGTTTCAATCACAAGATCTTCTCTTTAGCCAGAAAGATGAAATGATTCAAATAGAAGGCTCTCTATGTCCTGATTCCTATGTAATTCCCGGACATATTTCCAGTCAGTTTATCAGTGGTCTTCTATTTACACTACCTCTTTTAAAAAAAGAAAGTACCATTACTGTACAAGAACCTTATGAATCTAAAAGTTATGTAGATCTGACTTTACAGATGTTACAAAAGTTTGGCATTGTCATTACACAGGAAAATAACACGTATCATATCCCTGGCAACCAATCTTATAAAGCACAACAAGTTCATGTAGAAGGTGACTATTCACAGATGGCCTTCTTTGGTGTATTGGCAGCTTTACAAAGCCAATTGACGCTGACAAATATGGATATAAATTCTCGCCAGGGGGATAAAGTCATCTTAGACTTTTTAAAACAAGCCGGTGCAAATGTGCAAACAAGCAATCAACAAATCGATATCGCCCATAACACATTAAAAGCACAGACGATAGATTTAGCCGATTGTCCCGATTTAGGCCCTATAGTATGCGTACTCGCAAGCTATTGTTCTGGTATCACACACTGCATTCATGCCAAACGACTTCGCATCAAGGAAAGCGATCGCATCGAGGCCATGGAAACCGAACTTAGAAAGTGGGGCGTACAAATTTCTTCTACTGAAGATACGATTACGATTCAGGGACAAAAGAATTATGATACGCAAAATGTAGTTATTCACGGGCATAACGATCATCGTATCGTCATGGCCATGACGATATTTGCTCTTTGTGCTGATACACCTTGTATCATAGAAGATGCACAAGCCATTACTAAAAGCTATCCGACTTTCTTTGAAGATATTCAAAAGATCAATGGAAAGGTAGAGATACTATGAAAACAATTGGGATCATTGGCTTAGGCGTTATGGGCGCCAGTTTTGCCAAACGATTAACTCATAAAGGTTACTGTGTTTATGGATTTGAGCGTTCACAAGAAACGTTAGATACCGCATTAGCACAAGGCATGATTCAAAAAGGTACTACAAAACCTCAAGAATTATTAAATCAATGTGATTTGATCATCATTGCGTTATATCCAACGCAGATCTTAAACTGGGTTCAAACGTACCAGTCTTATTGTAAGCCAGGCACGTATATCATGGATATCAGTGGTGTAAAAACACATATCATTACACCTATACAAGATATTTTACGAAAGGATCTGGAGCTTATCAGCATTCATCCTATGTGCGGAAGAGAATCCAGAGGTATTGATTTTAGCGATGAAACTATTTTTGATCAAGCAAACTATATGATCATTCCTACTGATAAAAATACGCAACAAGGTATTCAAACGGCAAAAAAATTAGGCGAAGTTCTAGGTGTTAAAAACATCAGCATTTTAACAATGGAAGAGCACGATCGCATGATAGGTTTCTTATCACAATTAACACATGTGATTGCGGTAAGTTTAATGAATACTCATGAAAATTCGCATTTAGTTGAATATACCGGTGATAGTTTTCGTGATTTAACACGTATCGCAACTATCAACGAAGATCTTTGGACTGAATTATTCCTTCTAAATAAAGATATTTTGTTGGATGAAACAGATCAGTTTATTCAATCTATACAACACTTCAGAGATGCTTTAGCTAATGAAGATCAAGAAGAAATGAAACGTTTATTTATTCAATCAACAAAGCGCAGAAAGCTTTTCAACAAGTAAATGGTGCCTGCCGCACCATTTTTTTAATAACGTGCTACAATATTTCTATGAAAAAGATACGAATTACAGCCCTTAGAAAAACAATATATACAGACTTGATAGAAATTTATGAAAATCCTATTACACATGCTTGTTCTATTGAGGAAGGACAACAGTGGATATCAAAAGAAGCTTTGTGTCCTCAAGGATTTTGTGAAAGTGCCTGGCAAAATTTATATCCTTATGTCTTTGCCCTGGCACATGGAGCTAATGATTTCTTTGATGGCTGGATGAAAGATCCTAATACAGCTTTGATTTCCTGCAATGACGGATTTCGACCGGTATCTTTCTTATTAGAAACTATGGAGGAAAACGAATGAAAATTTGCATCTATTATGATAGTCTGACCGGCAATACAAAAGCTATCGCAAACGCTATTGCATCTATAGCCGGCCATGATTTGATATATTGTGGTAAACCTGATGAATACATGGAAGCGGATTTATATTTTATCGGTTCATGGACAGATAAAGGAAACTGCTCTATGCCTATACAAAAATTGCTTCAAAATCTACATTCTAAAAAAATAGCGTATTTTGGAACTTGTGGTTTTGGTGGTTCACAAGATTATTATCAATCGCTTTATCAAAGAGCTCTTTCTTATGTAGATGCATCCAATCGTATTTTAGGACATTTCTATTGTCCAGGAAAAATGCCAGAATCTATTCGCGAACGCTATGTTACATTATTACAAGCACACCCAGATGATCAAAAAATACAAGTCAGTTTGAAAAATTTTGATGAAGTCAAAACAAGACCTGATATGCAAGACTTGGAAAATGCCAAAAATTGGGCCAAAGAAATGATAAAGGAGGCTTTATGATGAAAATTGGTTGGATCGGTGCAGGAATCATGGGCAATCCCATGGTTTCTCATTTAATAGATCATGGATTTGAAATGCATGTCTTTGCCAGACATCCGCAAAAAGTACAAAACTTAATAGAAAAAGGAGCCATATTAGAAAACGATATTTCTTCGTTAGCTGCTTGTTGTGATGTAATTTGTACTATGGTTGGGTTCCCGAGTGATGTCAAAGAAGTCTATGAAACCTTATTTGCATCTATAAAACCTGGAACCATCTGCATCGACTTTACTACTTCTTCTCCTGATCTTGCCATCGAGCTTGCGCAAAAAGGAGCCAAAAAACAAGTAACGGTTTTAGATGCTCCGGTCACTGGTGGCGATGTGGGGGCTAAACAAGGAACGCTGACGATCTTAGTAGGTGGGCCTAAAGATACATTTGATCAACTGCAGCCTGTTTTCAGTGCTTTTGGCAAAGATATCTTCTATTGCGGCAAAGCCGGAGCCGGCCAAAAAGTAAAGATTGCCAACCAAATCATGATCGCCAACACACTGCAAGGTATATGTGAAGCAATGACATACTTAAAAAGCCAGGGCAGTGATCCTGCTTTAGTCATTCAAAATCTACAAAATGGTGCTGCCGGTTCTCGACAATTAGAATTGTTAGGTCCAAAAATGCTTCAAAATGATTTTGATCCTGGTTTTTATATCAAACACTTTGTCAAAGATTTACGTATTGCCCTGAATCAAAAAGAAGTACAATTAACTGGCGTACAAAACGTAATCAATGAATATATAACACTCATGGATCAAGGATATCAAGATTTAGGCACGCAGGCCTTAATTAAATATTTTCAATAAGAACCACTCGCTGGTTCTTTTTTAACGAATTCCGTAAAAAGAGATTAGTAATGTTACAACAGGTATCAACAAACAGAAAAAAGCTGTGTATTTCTCATACCATTTTTGATGGCTGTAAAAAGACCAAATAAGCCAGCTGACATCACCTATGATGCAACAAAGTGCAAGCACGATATGAAGTGCGGAAACATCTGTATTACAAATCCATGTATAAATAAAAAATATTAAATTCAATATAAAAAACAATATATAACGATATACATCTTTCTTCATAGAAATCATCCCCTTATTTTGCTCATATACTATATGCATTTTCTATGTTTTCAATTCTGTATAAATATGTGAAATTATCAAATCCGTAAAAAGATTTTATATATAGATAATGTTCCCCATAAATTTTTTTAACTTTTTAATATTTTCAATTTTGGTAACGTTAAATAACCTTCTTTTCTCATAGATACTGTTCAAACTTAGTTCCATATCAAGAAAACAGATATGATGAATAGATAATTTTTTAAAAACACTTCTAATCTATTTGTCGGCACAACAACTAAGTACTCATCTGAATGCAATACTATAACTGCTGTTGTCAAACAATGATCCCTGTCTTTTAGTGTACCAGCATCAAATAAAATCAATCTTTCTTTTTTTTAATAGTTTTTCCTTTTTTTTACGTATCTAATAATGAGGTTATCATTACTATTGTGTAAAATTTGTATTCATGACCCTTTATTTTGATAGCTAAGATAACTGATAAGATATCATACTTTCTGATAATAAGTGCAAGTTGTTATCTAACGAAAAAATAGAAAAGAACTTTAAACAATTAAAAAGAGAATACAAAATCAAAATTAACTCTCTACTATCTTAAATATTAAATTTTTACTAACAGTTATGAACACTCTTGATGGTTTTATCTTTTGCTGGTGGAAGTACTTTTTCTAAAAAGATTTCAAACATTATCCTCAAATAACATCATTGAATCCTTTAAAAAACAAATATATAATTTAAATATATTTCGGCATATTCTTAAATAAGCCGAATTTAATTTAAATGAGGTGGTATCCATGAATTCTAAAATCAACAATCAAAAATTAATCTATTCCGTTAAAGAATTAAAAGATTTAGACTTGTCATACTATAAAATCAATAAGATGGTAGAAGCGGGATCTTTAAAAAAATTAAATAAGAACCATTACGAAAATCTTGATTTTCATGGTGAACATAATGATTTTATATATTCATCTGCTTTCGTATCAAGAGGTGTAATATGTCTTTTAAGTGCTGCTTCTTATTATGAACTGACAACTGTTCGCCCCCAAGTAATTGATATCTCAATATTTAGAAAAGACAAAATAACCACTCTTCCAGAGTGGCCACAAATCAATCTATATTATTTCAATAAAGTTCGGTTTGAACTTGGAACCATTGAAATTAATAATGGCTTTGATAAATTTCGCATTTATGATCTTGAAAAAACAGTTATTGATATCATTAGTTATCGCGAAAAAATCGGAATTGGAGAAACAAAAGAAGTTCTTCAAAACTATCTATCAAGAAAAGATAGGAATCTAAACAAACTTATACGCTATGCTAAAGCGCTTAGACAAGAATCTGTTCTGAAAACTTATTTGGAGGTATTATTGTGATTTCTGCAGAATCCATCAAAAATAAATTAAAGAACCTTGCGATCAAAGAAAACTCAACCATGCAAAATGAATTAATTCTCTATGGATTAGAAAGATCAATTTATCGTCTTTCAATCTCTAAATATGCCGATCGATTTACACTTAAAGGCGGTATATTCCTGTATGCTCTGTTTGATCGAAATTTTACAAGAGCAACACAAGATATCGATTTATTGGCAAATAAAATTAATAATGAAGCAGATAATCTAAAAGCTATCTTTGAAGAAATCTTTTCAATTCAATGTGATGATGCATTAAATTTTGATCTTTCATCACTCCATGTAAAAAATATAACTGAATTCAAAGAATATCATGGTGTAAATGTTTCGATAATTGTCTTTCTTGATCGTACTCGAATTCCTGTTTCAATAGACATTGGCTTTGGTGATGTAATTTACCCCGATAAAGCAGCAATGGATTTTCCTACTTTATTGGACATGGAGCCACCTAAAATTTACGTATATTCTATTTATTCAGTTCTTGCCGAAAAGTTTGAAGCAATCGTTTCATTAGGATTGATCAATAACCGATATAAAGATTTTTATGATATTTATGCAATTGGGAAATCAAAATCTATTAATGGTAAGGAACTCCAGACTGCTATTATCGAAACATTTAAACATCGAAACACCAATTTTGAAGACATTGTTGCCTTCACAAATGAATATATGAATGATAAGATCAACCAAACAAGATGGAATTCATTTATCAAGAAAAAACAGGTGAATGAAAAAATAAGCTTTGAAACAATCATAAAATACTGTAGAAACCTTCTTGAACCAGTCATTGATACCATCAAAAATAATTCTAGTTTTGATTTCATATGGGATTCTTCACAGGAAAAATGGATCAAACATCAAAACTAAACAATAGAAGTTTTGATCTAAGCAAAAAAATGAAATTCTTTGAATGGAAAATCTCTGTACTTTCGCTTGTCATATAATCTAGTTTTGCCAGGCTACACTTGTAATAATCATTACTTTTGTTGTGTGCGATTCTCTTTGACACTGGTTTTTAAGAATTATAAATTTTTGTTTTATCAAATCTTAAAAATCTCATCTTTAGATTATGTGAAATTATCTTATCTTTAGCAAACCGATTGACAGAGTGCTAAAAAGAATTATAATGATATCAATTCTTTAAGGAGGATAAGACCATGAACAATCAACCCAAACGGTCGTTATATCGGTATTATGCGATTATATTGATTATTATACTGGCATTAAATTTTATCGTCATGCCGATCTTTAATTCTAGCCGTATGGAAACTACAACATACTCCGATTTTTTAGATTCCATCGAATCTAAAGATGTCAAAAATGTACAAATTGAAGATCAGACCGTTTATTACACACTAAAAGGTGATGATAACAAAACTTACGAAACAGGATTGATGAACGATAGTGATTTAGTCAATCGACTCGATAAATCAGGTGCGACTTTTACTCAAATCATTCCGACGCAAATCAATCCATTTGTTTATTATCTTTTAACTTTGTTTTTACCTATACTCATTTTCTGGTGGTTTGGTAGACGAATGTTTAAAAAGATACAAAGTAAAACCGGCAATGAAAGTATGTCGTTTGGACAAGGTGGCTTTGGATTTGGAAATTTGGGAAAATCCAATGTAAAAGTTTATGAAGGTAAAAAAACCGGAAAAACATTTCATGATGTTGCCGGACAAGAAGAAGCTAAAGAAAATTTAAAAGAAATTGTTGATTTTTTAAACAATCCTAAAAAATACAAAGAAATCGGAGCACAAATGCCAAAAGGCGCTTTACTAGTCGGTCCTCCGGGAACTGGTAAAACCTTATTAGCTAAAGCAGTAGCCGGAGAAGCCGGTGTTCCTTTCTTTTCCATTTCTGGATCTGAATTTGTGGAAATGTTTGTTGGCCGTGGTGCTGCCAAAGTCCGGGATTTATTTAAACAAGCTCGTGAAAAAGCACCTTGTATCGTTTTTATTGATGAAATCGATACGATTGGTAAAAAAAGAGATGGCGCTGGTTTAACGGGAAATGATGAACGAGAACAGACATTAAACCAGTTATTGGCAGAAATGGATGGATTTGACGGATCCAAAGGTGTTGTTTTATTGGCAGCCACCAACCGTCCGGAATCTTTAGACCCCGCTTTAACAAGACCAGGACGATTTGATCGCCGAATTCCTGTCGAATTACCAGATTTAGCTGGTCGAGAAGCCATTCTTAAATTACATGCTCATGATGTAAAATGCTCACCTGAGATCGATTTTAATGTCATCGCCCGAGCCAGTGCTGGTGCCAGCGGAGCTGATCTAGCTAATATGGTCAACGAAGCAGCTTTATTAGCGGTTCGTGACGGAAGAAAAATGGTTGTACAAAGAGATTTGGAAGAAGCCATTGAAATCGTAATTGCCGGTGAACAGAAAAAAGGTACTGCTATCTCCAACAAAGAGCGAATGATCGTATCTTATCATGAAATCGGTCATGCTCTGGTTGCCGCAAAATGTCAAAACAGTGCTCCTGTTCATAAAATCACTATCATTCCAAGAACTAAAGGTGCTTTAGGCTATACGATGCAGGTAGAACAAAATGAACAATATTTAGTTTCTAAAGAAGATGCATATCATCGTTTGATGATTTATACAGGAGGTCGTTGTGCTGAAGAACTTATCTTTAACTCCATCACAACCGGTGCCAGCAACGATATAGAACAAGCTACCAAATTAGCACGTGCTATGATCACTCGCTATGGTATGAGCGAAAACTTTGGCATGATGGCATTAGAAACTGTCAACAACGCCTATTTAGGTGGAGATACCAGCTTGCAGTGTTCCAATGAAACCGCAACTAAAATTGATGAAGAAGTAGCCGCATTGATTAAAAAAGCGCATGATGAAGCTTATCAAATCTTATTAGATAATAAGATGAAACTCCATGAACTAGCTAAATACTTATATGAAAAAGAAACAATTACCGGTGAACAGTTTATGTACATTTTAAATAAACCAGCAGAAATTCCAACTGCTTTAAATCAAACTGATGAAACCAAATAAATGAAAAAGAAGCCCGCAGCTGGGCTTCTTTCTTTTGAACAATTACTACATGATCAAAAATGTAGTTTATGATTGTATCGTCTTAACACGAAAACGTAAGTAAAAAATATGCAAGATCCATATAATAACTAAAACAATACATCCGTGATAAATTCCTTGAACTGCCATTCCCAAAAATCCAATACTCATCAAAATAGTAACCATGATCATGATACGAATTTTGACTTTTCTACTCATGCCCTCGCCTTTTACATAACTTTCCAGATGACTTTTATATAATTTTGTATGAATAAACCAGTTATGTAACTTATCAGAACTTTTGGCATAACATATTGTCGCCAACATAAGAAAAGGAAACGTAGGTATTAATGGCAAAATGGCTCCTATCGCTCCTAATACCAATCCAAACGTACCAAGTATAATATATAAAACTTTTTTTACTTTCATATCAATCAACTCATTCTTCCATTTTCTACCGAATATACTTCATCGGCAATGTTCATTGTAGATTGTCGATGAGAAACAAGCACTACGCTTTTGTTTTTATGTTCTTTATGAAGAGATCGTAAGATAACAGCTTCATTTAAACTGTCTAAATTACTGGTAGGCTCATCCAATAACATCAAAGGCGCATCGTGTAAAAAAGCTCTAGCCAAACCAATTCTTTGAATTTCTCCGCCTGATAAAGAATCGCCCAGTTCTTCAACCATCGTATCGTAACCATTAGGAAGACTCATGATAAAATCATGAACAGATGCTTTTTTACATGCTTCTTTCAAATCTGCATCTGTCGCATCAAGCTTGGCAATTCTTAAGTTATTTGCGATGGTATCATGAAACAAGTAGGTCTGTTGGCTGACAAAACTTTCCATTTGTCTAAGATTTGATGTATTAATTTCTTCAATATCTCTTTGAGAAATTTTAATATGTCCTTGATTTGTTTTCCAAAATCGCATCATGAGTTTTAATAAAGTTGATTTCCCACTTCCACTTTTTCCTGTAATTCCAATAATTTTACCTTTGAGAATTTCAATTGAAATATCATTTAAAATCAATTCCTCTCCATAAGAAAAATATACATTCTCTATACTCGCATCACTGAATCGAACTTCTTCTTTTCCATGTATTTCTTCTACTACCAGTGCTTCTTCTAAAATATCCAAAACACGATTACCAGATGCGAATGTGTTCTGTAAAGTAGACCCTAAATTGGCCAATGCGACAAAAGGACCAAAAGAACTTATCATTGTCACTACAGAAATCAACGAATGAGAAAACGTAATTTGTGAATTATTATAAAAATGAATTGAAACTATAAGAATTATTACATCGGCTAATAAAATAATACCATTTGTAATAGCCATATTATTTCCTGTCATTTCTTTCATTTTTGCTTCTTCATTTGATAAACATTCGCTTTTTTCATTGATTTGATCTAAACGATGCAAACCATCATTATATTGAATGATCTCATCAATTCCTCGTAAGCTGTCTAATACAAAGCTTGAAAGATCTCCTGTCTGCATACGATAACGCAAACCATGATCTTTATTTAATTTAGAAATACAAACAGGAATAATACCTCCGACAATCAAATATGAAAATGCTGCTATAACAGCTAAAGTTATATTAAAACTTCCTATAAAAAGACTTATGATCACACCAAATACTATCGCAATCATTACCGGCGAAATGGTATGGGCATAAAAAACTTCCAATAATTCTATATCTGAAGTAATAATAGAGATAAGATTTCCCTTGTCTTTTCCTTCTAATTTAGCTGGACATAGTTTTCTGAGGGCTACAAAAACCTTATTTCGTATAATCGCAAGGAGCTTAAAGGCAATGTAATGATTACAAGCTTGTTCCCCATATCGTAAGGCTCCTCGAAGCAGTCCGCATCCTATTAGAAGAATAAAGATCAAGACCAAAGAAATATGTTTGATTTCACCAAAAACGATCAATAATCCCATGGTGCCTAGTACAGGAATAAAAGTAGCACATAAAAATCCAAGAACTCCCATTAAGATGGCTAAGACCATATTACCTGTTAAGCCTTTGATCAAAACAGCCAATTGGCACATGACTTGTAATCCATTTCTTTTTCTCATATTCTGTCACCTCCAATATAAGCTTCCAACAAAGCTTGTGCATGCCATAATGAAGAATATGTTTTTTTATTTTGAAGTAGAGTATCATGCGTTCCAACTTCTGCGACTTTTCCATTTTCTAATACATAAATCGTATCTGCATCTTTTATATTAGCCAATCTATGCGAAATAAGAATCACTGTTTTTTCTTTTGCGAGTTCATGAATTTGCATCATGATATCATTTTCACTTTCTACATCAATATTTGATGTAGCTTCATCAAATATGTACACGGGCGTATCATGTAACAAAGCTCTGGCAAACGCAAGTCTTTGACATTGTCCCCCGGAAAAGTTTGCTCCTTTTTCTTCGATCCAAGTATCTAAACCATTTTCTTGGTTCAGGAAAGAAGATAATTTTGCCTTATCTAGCACATTCCATAAATCCTCATCTGTTGCATTCGCATTAGCCATCAATAAATTATCTCGAACAGTTCCTTTAAATAAATAACTCTGATGACTAACATAAGTAATGTTGTCCATCAACGATGCTTCAGAAATCGCATTGATATTTGTATCATTGATCCACACATTTCTTGTGTAATTTCGGTTTCGCTTCATCAATATCGAGACTAAAGTTGATTTACCGGAACCAGATTCACCAACAATGGCCGTAAATTCTCCTTTTTTAAAAGTTAAAGAAACCTCTTTTAAGATTGGTTTGTCTCCATCATAAGAAAAGCTTACTTGATACAAAGAAAGAGAATGAATCTTAGGACATACAGTATTTGCCGGTTTAGGTTCTTCTAAATCCAGGAAATGAAAGATTTTATCACATGCAGCCATGCCATTCATCGCAATATGAAAAAATGAGCCCAATTGGCGCATCGGAATAAAAAATTCTGCCGACAATAAAATAATCAATAAAGTACCAAACAAATCAACAGTACCGTTACGAAGTTCTAAAAGAGCAATCATAATACCTAAAGCGGATCCTCCATAGGCTACTAGATCCATGATCATAATGGAATTAAGTTGCATAGTTAAAACCTTCATAGTGACAACTCGAAATCTTTCGGCTTCTTCTTGCATTTTCTCGTTTTTATATTGATCGCTTTGATAAACTTTTAATGTGGTCAATCCTTGCAGATTCTCTAAAAAAGTATCACCTAAAGCCGTATATTGTCCCCAATACTTTGATAAAAGCCTCTTAGCCCATCTTTGCACAAGTACGATAGATATTGGAATCAAAGGAACACATATGAATAAAATGATTGCACTCTTTACATTGATAAATGAAAGATAGATAAATAAAGTTAATGGGGCTAATAAAGCATAAAAAAATTGAGGAAGATATGAACTAAAATAAACTTCCAACTGGTCAACTCCCTCTACCGCAATCTGGACCAGTTCACTGGTACGAATCTGATCTTTATACGTACCTTGTAAAGATAATAATTTTTGATAGATTTTTTCTCTTAGTACTTTTTTTACTTCTTTAGAAGATAAATATCCCATTTTTACAGATAATTTGGTCATGATTGCACGAACAACAATATTCATTATCATAATAACGAGATACACATAAAGATGAAATGATTCCTTTTGCCAAAGCTTTTCTACAAGAATTGCCAAACAAGTAATAAAAACAATATTGTTTAAAAGCATTATCCATTGAAAAATAACATTTGCCAAAATCATTCTTTTACTGTTCTCTACAAGATTGATCAGACGCTTATTGATCATGCTTTGCTCCTTTTGAACATTTGATTTAATTTCATGTGGTAAACAGATGCGATGACAAAAATCATGCCTGAAATAACATGAAGTATCCTAATAGATGTAAAAGGCATCGGTTTCAATAGAAAACCAGTAACAGCTACAATAATCAATGATAGAAGCATAGTATAATTTACTGTCTTTTTCATGAATTTTCTCCCCCTGAACATTTGTTAGCTAAATCTAACTCATTAAAGTTAACATAAACTAACTTTAATTGTCAATATGAGATGGTCATGATATATAAGATTTCAAATAAAAAGAGCTGTAACACTCAACAGCCCTTTAAACATTCTCATTGCGATACGATGCCAAAAAAAGATCCATATTTCCCTTGAAATACATCCATCCCATACATGCTGGAACAAACACTGTTTCTCCTTGTCGAATCGGAATGCCATTAATTGTTCCTTTTCCTTTTACACAAGTATAGAAGGCAAAGCGATCATGAAGAAATTTACCATTTTCATCGATTTGTAGACGAAACAATGTATATAATCCAGGTTCATCCCAATAGCGAGTCACTTTACAACCAAACTCATAAGAAGCTGGAAACATTTGAAATTCAATTTTTTTATCTGGAATATTCACATTTTCAAAAACTTCCTGTGGTTGAATTTCTCTTTTTTTATGAGTACTTGGATCTATGCGATCATAATCATACAAACGAAGCGTTAAATCAGCATTTCGAGATATATTATAAGTGAGCACGCCTTTGCCAATCGCATGTAATGTACCAGTGGGAATATTAATAAAACCATCCACAGGTGTCCAAAGATAACGTAATAATTTTTTCCATTCTTTTTTCAATGTCCATTCTATGAATTCTTCTTTACTGCCGGCCAAATGTCCAAACTCAATATATCCATCTTTTGGGGCATCTAAAATGACCTATGCTTCTGGTTTTCCTCGACCTCCATTATATATTTTGGCAAATGAATCATCCGGATGAATTTGAATCGATAGATCTTCTACAGGATCTAATATATTGATACGAATTGGCAATTCTTTTGTCTCGCAGTTAAACCAGTCTGGCTTTTGATCGTACAATTGAGATAATGTGCAATTCATTTCCGGCACTTTGCAATCTGCATGTCCCGGTAATGCCACTACATTATAGACTTCTCCTAAAGGGGATACCTTTGTATCATAATGAAATTCTTCTTTTAATCGGGTTCCGCCTCCCCACATTCTAGGTTCATAATGCGGTAAAACTTTAACGATTGATTTCATAACTTTCATTCTCCTATTCGATCATCTTTACTTTATTTATATCGCATTAAGAATACACTGTACATTTCTTTTACCTTGTTTTACAAAAAAAGCCGTGATCTTGTACAATCATGGCTTACTATGTTATTTAAATTGTCCTACAACACGATCAATATCTTTTTGAAGACCAATCACAACAAGATGCTCATCTGCTTCAATCACATGTCCTGCTCCAGGAAGCATATCCAATTTTCCGTCTTTTTTAGTACTGATGATACTCAAACTATATTGACGGCGGATATCTACTTCTCCTACAGTTCTTCCTACCCATTTTGGTAATGGTGGAATTTCATAAATAGAATATCCTTGCGAAAGTTCTACATAATCAAAGACGTTGTTCATACTGCAACGAACAGCCATTTTTTCCGCAATGTCACGATTCGGATATACGACTTCATCCGCACCATTTTTCAATAAGAACTTGGCTTGAATATCGCGATCTGCTTTACTGATAACTTTCTTTGCCCCTAAAACCTTAAGCTGATCGGTAATTTCCAAGGAACTTTGAAAACTGCTTCCCGTGCAAACAAAACAAATATCATAGTTGTTTACACCTAAAGAACGTAATACTTCTTCATCGGTACAATCTCCAATTTTTCCATCTGTTACAATAGGAAGCAATTTTTCCACAACTTCTGCATCTCGATCTACAACCATGACTTCATTTCCCAGTTTAGCCATTCTTGTAGCCAGATGACGTCCAAATCGTCCTAATCCAATAATCAACACTGTTTTCATCTTATCCTACCATCACTTTCTCTACCGGATTTTGCACAGCCGGAACATTCTTCTTTTCAAAGAAACTATATGCAAAGGACATAGATCCTATACGTCCTAAATACATCATCAAAATAATGATGACACGACTCACCGGAACAAGATCCCTTGTGATACCCGTTGTCATACCTACCGTGCCTAAACCAGAAAATACTTCAAAAGCCACATCTAACATATTTAAATCCTGAATAGCACAAATCGTCATAATGGCTACTAAAGCCAAGGTCAATGTCATGATTAAAACATTGCTTGATTCTCGTACAGTATCTTTGGAAACTTGTCGTTTAAATAAGTTACAATCATGATGTCCACGAATACTGTTAAACAAAGAAGAAAATAATACCGCAACTGTCGTAGTTTTGATACCACCTGCCGTAGATCCAGGACTACCGCCAATATACATTAAAACGCACATCAATAAAGCACTGCTTTGACGAATCACGCCAAAATCTACCGAGTTAAAACCGGCAGTACGAGCCGTAACCGAACTAAACAAACAACATAAGATTTGCTCGTGTATTGGTCTTCCGGCTAAAATCGCATCTTTTTCAAATATGTAGAATAATAGAGCCCCTCCAAAAATCAATATACATGTTGTGACTAATACGATTTTTGTATGCAGTCGATATTTTTTAAAATGCCATGTATGTTCTAATAAATCCGACCATACAATAAAGCCAATACCGCCTACAACGATCAAAGCCATGATCACCACATTGATCAAAATATCACCCGCATAGGTTTCCAGAGAGCTGTATGCGCCAAAAAAACTTCCTAAAATATCAAAGCCGGCATTACAAAATGCGGATATAGAGTGAAAAATACTCATCCACAGTCCAGTACCTAAACCAAACTCTGGTATAAATCGAAGCATCAGTAATAAAGCCCCCACAGTTTCGATGATCAATGTTCCGATCAAAGCTTTTCGCACCAGACGAATCGCTCCACCTACTTGATCTAGATTCAAACTATCTTGAATCAAACCTCTTGTTCGTAAACTGATTTTTTTATTTAGAAACATCGAAAATAAGACACCTAAGGTCACAAACCCAAGTCCACCAATCTGTATCAGTGTGATAATGACCAATTGTCCAAAGAAATTCCAATGTGTTCCCGTATCTACAACGACCAATCCGGTTACGCAAGTTGCACTTGTGGATGTAAAAAGGGAAGACAAAAAGTCCGTAGATGTCCCACTTCTTGAAGAAATAGGAAGCATCAACAACAAGGCTCCTATCAAAATCACCAGAAAATGTCCAATAGCCAAAGTCTGTGCATGGCTAAATCGTCTCTGAATTTTTTTAAACATATCTCTTCTCCGAATTCTCTATATCTAGCGTGAACCACGTTTCTTCTTATATACATAAATTGTATATAACACGGCATGGATATAAACAAACAGAAGAAAAACCGCTAGAATCTCCATATTATTTAATACTAAACAAAAATAGCACAAAAGATATTAATGTTTAATAAGTTTTCTAATTCACCATATTAAAATTATATTAAGATTTTGTGATCACATCTGTTAACATTGGTACGATCTGATTTTTTCGAGATAAGATATTTTTTTGTACCGTATGTGCTTTTTCATGGTTGGGAAAAGCTTCTTCTGCCCAATGTTTTTTAGGTCCTGCCGCAAAAAAGATAGATCCATTTTCTAATATACTTGTAAAAACGCCAACACAAAGATCCAATCCTCTTTGTTTTACCAATTTAGAAAGTTCAATTTCGATTTCTTCATCGAGACCAAATACATAATCGACACAAGGAATAATAACTTGGGAAATCATCAGTTTTTGATTTCGAATTTCAAAATATTTGATATCCGTATTGATCAATTGTTCCACACTTTTTCCGGAAATATCAGAACTTACAGTAAACATATCAGTTGCGAATGCATCAATATCTAAAGAAGCAAAAGCTGCAAGCATATTGGCAACCTCAATATCTTTTTGTGTCGTTGTCGGTGATTGAAATTTTAAAGTATCGGATAAAACGGCTCCTAATAATAGTCCTGCTAAATCTTTAGGAATCGGAATCTGATTTTCTTTAAAGATCTTAGCTACGATAGTTGCGGTACTTCCAACGATTTCATTTCGAAAAGATACCGGTTTGCTTGTCGCAAAATCACAGATTCTATGATGATCCAATACTTCCACAAGCTCGGCTTGTTCAATTCCTTTTACTGACTGTGAAAATTCATTATGATCGACCATAACGATCTTCTTGTTTGTATAATTCATCATATGATAGCGTGTGACATAGCCTATCGGCTGATATTTTTTATTCACAACAGGATACATGCGATACCTGGTTTTTAACATTTTTCTAGAAACATCTTCCGCCAGTTCATAAGCTGAAAAAGTAACCACTTTTTTTGTCATGATCAATCCGATAGGAACGGAAAAATACAAATAACGTGAAGTATTCATGCTTCCATGTCCAGATAACACAAGTTGGCAATGATGACATTTTGCCATTTCAATCACTTCTGGTTGTATTTCTTTGGTCCAAACCATCACAAGCATACCGGCACCTTTTCGAATTAGATCCAATTGTGCCTGTGGATCATCACCAATAATAACAATTCGATCTTGGATATCGTAATTCTTAACATGATTTTTAGTTAGAGCGACAATGGATACTTTTCCATTAATATGTCGGTTTTCATCTTTATAGATCAACTTGCCATTTATCGTTTTGACAATATTTTCTACCGGCGTCTCCTTTAACAAATCAATGCCTAGAGCAGTATCGCCTAATCCCACAAAAGAAATATCGCTTCGTGTGACAATTCCAATCAATACGCCTTCTTGATCCACAACACCAAAACCTTGGCCCTGCCCACTTTGCATCAGCTGCAAGGTTTCAAAAATAGTTGTATCCGCGCTTAAATTCACTGGATGATCTAACTGCATCTCCTGCAACTGAATTCGTGCATCTTCTAATAGTTCCGGCTCTTCAAAATGAAAACGTTCTAATAAATAACGAGTTTCCGTATTTAAATTCCCCAATCGGCAAGCTTTTGCCGGAATACCCATCGCTCTTTTTAAAAAGGCATACCCAATGGCCGATGCGACACTGTCGGTATCGGGATGGATATGTCCTGTGATATATAGTGGTTCCTGTTGCATCGTTTACCCTCCATGTGATTTCATTATAGATTTTTTCTATAGGTTTTACAATGAAGAGTGTATTAATGCCCTGAAGGGATTTTTTGAAAATCACGATGATCTTCTTTAATATCTGCTACTGCCAGAAAAATAAATGTTAGTAAAAGTGGAAGTAACGCAATCCAAATTGCTTTTTCTTGAAGCCATAAACAAGCAGCTGCTTCGATAATCCCTCCAAACAAAAAACTTAAAAGCATCGATAAATGCGCCATTCCTTTAGATAATGCTTTTACATCTCTTTTTTTTATATAATGAATCAATCCCAATCCTGTCTGACGCAAATGATTGGTACAAAAAGTAGTTGCCATAGGAATACTTTCCGCTTGTCGAAATGTATTATATTGCATAGAGGCAATAAAATTGATCATGACTTGTACTACATGATGATTCACGCTTAACGGAATCCATCCAACGATAAACAATACAACGATTTCAAAAGCAACCAGATATGTATCCCAGCGAAACAAATGAATCCTTTTTACTGGATTCGGCAACAATTCAGAAATGATCGTTCCCGCAAAATAGGCCGTGATCGGAATCAAGTAATAGAATCCCTGCGAAAATTTGCCGGTACCTAGAGATACTCCCATCATCACAAAATTAGCTGTTTGTGCATTACAGAAGACTCCGCCTCGCAAAATAAATGTATAAGCACCCATCATACCGGCTGAAAACATCAGTAAAATAAAGACTTCTTTGCGCTCACAAGCCAAATATTTCTTTGTCATTTAGAATGTATACTCCAAGATATAATCGTCCATCACATAACCGTTGCTGATATCTGTGACATCTTCATCCACTTTTTTAAATCCCCATTTCTTATATACATCTAAAGAATGTGTATTATGTTTATTACATGTCAGATAGATAGAGTTATATTGATATTTCTTGGCATGTTCTTTAATATAGGCAAACATCTGGGATGCCAATCCTTTACCTCTAGCTTCTTTTTTCAAATAGATCTTACTCAAAAACAATTGTGTTCCTTCATGGGCTAATGCGATATATCCAATTAATTCATCGTCCTGTTTTACCATAAAATAATGATAATTATGATGTTTTTCCATATCTTTCATGGCATCATAACTACAAAACTTTTCAACCATATAATCAATTTGTTCTTCACTTAACAAAAATGGGAAATATTCATGCCATATGGCATTTGCCAGATCTGCAGTTTGATGAAGTTGTTCATCATTTATACAAGGTTCAATCAATAGTGTATTTGACATAATCTCTCTCCTTTTATCCGGTGTATATTGTACACCAAACTTGATAAGCATGACAAAAGGTTCAATATTTTCTTTTAAAAGAACTCTTAAATCCTGACCTCATGACTTTTTTCTGTACATATTCATTAAATATTAATATAATCTTAATTAATATTTGTATTGCCTACCCCCCCCGGTGGTATAATGCGGCAAAGGAGATTTAGATTATGATTGAAATTAAACATGTGACAAAACGATTTGGAAAGAAAACCGCTGTTAACGATCTGACAGTCGATATTCCCACCGGTTGTATCGTAGGATTTATCGGACCTAATGGAGCTGGTAAAACCACCACGATCCATATGATGACAGGGGTATTGACACCAGATGAAGGAACCATCACCTTAAATGGAAAAGATATTGTCAAAGATCCTGTCAATGCCAAACGCGAATTTGGATTGGTTCCAGATTCACCAGATTTATTTCTACGTTTGAGCGGTATGGAATACATACAATTTATGGCTGATATTTATCATGTCGATACCCAAACCAGAAACGAGCGAATCCAAAAGTTTGCCAAAGATTTTGGCATGGAAGATGCATTAAGCGATCGCATGTCCAGCTATTCTCATGGTATGCGTCAAAAGGCCATCCTAATCGCTACTTTAGTATGCAATCCTAACATTTGGATCTTAGATGAACCTATGACAGGACTTGATCCCGCTTCTTCTTATTTATTAAAAGAAATGATGAAAGAACATGCGCACAATGGCAACACTGTATTTTTCTCAACACACGTCCTGGAAGTAGCGGAAAGATTATGTGATAAGATCGTCATCATCAATCATGGAAACATTTGTTTCAATGGAACTTTAGATGAACTTAAAGAAATGCATAAAGATAAGGATTCGTTAGAAGAAATTTTCTTGGAGGTTACACGCAATGCGTGATTTTCTGATTGTGACAAAAGCCTTATTTAAGGCCAACTATGGAATGGATCTAAAATCCAAACAAGGTAAAAAAGGGATTGCGGTAGCCGCTGTATTGGTTGTTTGTTTATTACCTACCTTTGCCCTTTTATTTAATATGTTTCAAACAGGATTTGCGGCACATACCGTAGATTTATTGATCATGGAAATGGGTTTTGCAATGATCTGCTTCTTAATGTTGTGGACAGCCTTATTTATTTTTCCTTCGATCTTTTACTTTTCCAATGATTTGGAACACTTACTGGTACTTCCCATTACACCAAGAGTGATTGTTGCCAGTAAATTTGTGATCGTATACATATCCTTACTCTTAGTAAGTTTATTAGGTATGATTCCAATGTTGATTGCTTATATCAGCGCAGGCCATACAAACATTTTATCCATCGTATTCTTTATTCCTCAGATTTTTTTAATTGGTGCACCGACCGCTTTTGTCGCCAGCATCTTCTGGATGATTTTGCTTAGACTGTTACCATTCTTTAAAAACAAAGATCGCTTCAACATGATTACAGGTATTTTATCGATTGGTATTGCGGTATTGATTGGTGTTGGATCCAGTCAATTAGGTGCTAATGTAGAGAATCCGATGTTTTTAATGGAGATGCTTCAAAATAATCCGGAAAATCTTTTAAAGATCGTTCGCATTTTCTTCAATGTGCCTTTTGCGGCTCGTTCCATTGTAGAAGCATCTTTTGTTGATTTTATTATTACACTTGCGATCACGATCATCTTAGGAATTATCTTTATCCTTTGTGCTGATACGCTGTATTTAAGTGCAGCCAGAGAATCTAAAGTATCGGCTGCCACTAAAAAGAAAAAGATTTCGTATCGTAGTCAAGGATCGGTAAGCTGGAGTTATTGGAAAGTTGAATTTTTAAGACTTATACGAACACCGGCGTATATGGCAAACTGCGTATTATCCGCTTTAGTTATGCCAATTATGTTTATCGTCATCGCAATCGCAACACCAGGAATGGATGAAGTAAAAGAAACATTTGAAACACAGGCGATAGTCATTCAAGATTTAGTAAACCTTCCTTTGGTTTTGATCATTGCCGGAGCTGCTATAGGATTCTTTGCCGGATCTTTAAACGGAATCAGTGCCACCGCTTTTTCCAGAGAAGGAAAAAATTTAGATTTTATCAAATACATACCTTTTGATTTCACCAAACAAGTACTTCTAAAAGGATCGGTAGGAACATTATTTTCTATTTTAACATGCCTGTTAATGTTATTGAGCATACACATGATCTTGCCATATCCGATTTGGTATGATGTATTCTTTCTTTTAGGTAGTATTTTGACAACCGTTTTAGTAAATGCCATTGCGATTTTTGTGGATGGCATTCATCCTAAAACCGATTGGGAAGATGAAACAAGCGCCGTCAAAAACAATATGAATGTTGTCTTAGAATTCTTGATCAGTTGGGCTATTTTAGCGATTGTGATCGTTCCATTCTTTATGTTTGATTTAATGGCTTATTGGGAAATGTACTCCATTATCATGTTGGGCATTATTTTATTGATTACCATCGCATTTGTGATCATAACGCCAAAAGTCATACTTAAACATTTAATGCAGACAAGCCAATAAGCTGTCTGCATTTTTTATTGAAATGAAAAAAGCACCGTATCCAAACGATGCTTTCTTTAATTATAATGCTTTTTCGATGCTGGCAACTAATTGTGCTTCTGGCATGTAACCAGAGAAAGCTGTAACCTGTTGTCCTTTTTTAAACAATATCATAGTTGGAACAGCCATAACACCGAATTTTTGTGCTAATTCTGGACTTTGATCCACATCGACTTTTACGATTTTTACTTTACCTTCCAATGTTTTGGCAGCACTTTCCAAAACTGGACTTAACATTTTACATGGTCCACACCAAGTTGCGAAAAAGTCTACTAAAACCGCATCTTCCTTCATGTATTCATTAAATTGTTGTGCATTGATAATTTCCATATCCTTCACCATCGCTTTCTATATTCTTATCTTACAGCTTTGCCTGTCGTAAGTCTATTTCTTTGCCCATCAAAAGTGCATCGATCGTTTTTCCAATACCATTATTCAAATTTGTATCGCAAATAACGTTGGCTACTGCTTTAACTTCATCCATCGCATTTCCCATCGCAACACCGATACCTACACTTTCAATCATCTGAATATCGTTTTGGGCATCTCCAAAAGCCATGATCTCATCCATGGTAAATCCGCCTCTTTTACAAATTTTCTTCAATGCACTGGCTTTTGATACGCCTTTAGGCATAATTTCTAACCAATCTGGTCCAATTAAAAGTACATCATAATCTGAAAGAGCTTGTTTTAAATCTTCTAAATGTTTTTCAAAAAACTGTGCCGTATGAACCATAATTACTTTATTAATATCTTGGGTAAGTTCTATTTCTTTATACGGAAGATCGATAAAATTTCGATTCGGCCCTCCCTTTTTCAAACCATAATCCATAGGAGCACCAAATTTCTTTTCTCTTTCTAATTTTTTCTGACGATTTGATTCTGATATATAGCTGTAAAAATCATAGCCGCAACAAAAAATTCCTTCAATATCAAATTGTTTACACACTTGTTGAATCTTTAATCCATCTTCAGGTGTTAATACATCATCTAAATCATATTCTTTCTTTTCAAAATCATATATGATTTGACCATTTACTAAAGCTAAATAATGATTTCCTTTTTCTAAACCTAATGGCTCATATACAAAAGAAGTTCCATTTTTATCCCTGCCACTGGCAATGACAATATGAATTCCTTGTTTCATCGCTTGTTGAATTGATTTTTTAGTACGTGGATCAATTTCCTTATGATCGGTTAACAGTGTTCCATCCAGATCAAAAGCTAAACATTTGATTGTCATAGTTGTATCCTTTCCAAACCTTACATCTTAATTTCTGGTTCTATTATATCATCTTATAAGCGAAAACCTTTTTTGTTTCATTCTATTTTACAATCATTTTAATGCCATCTTAACTTTACTAAATTATTTATTGAAACTATTATAAATATCATAAAATTATAGAGGTATTTTAATATGCAGTATTGGATTTTTATGTTGGTCATGGATCTATTACTTCCTATTTTCATGATTGGTTTTGGGAAATATTTTTCCAATCATGCGCCTAAAGAAATCAATCCTTTATTTGGTTATCGTACAGAAATGTCGATGAAGAATGAACAAACATGGCAGTTTGCCCATCATTACTTTGGTAAGCTTTTTTATCGCTTGGGATGGATCGTATTGGCGGGTACTGTAATATGTATGTTGCCGACAATAGAAAAAGATATTACTTTTATAAGTATTGTCTCAATGATCATCATAGGCATACAACTGATTCCTCTAATTGCTTGCATAGTGATTACCGAACGTGCACTGCGTAAAAGTTTTGATTCCGCAGGACATCGCTTAACCTAACAAAAAAAAGAGCTGATCAAATGAAGAAAAATTACATTGACTAGCTCTTTTCCAACCTATTTTTCCAATACTTTTTGATATGAATAAAGTGGTGTGCAATATTTTCCATTAAAACATGCCACACATAAACCAATTTCTTTTGCCACTTGATAAAGTTCTTCAACTTCCATATATTTCAAAGAATCAGCTTCGATATATTTTTCTATCTCTTCTATACTCATACGAGCTCCTATAAGTTCTTCTTTACTGGAAGTATCAACACCATAAAAACATGGATGGGTTATCACTGGTGATGCAATACGAACATGTACCGCTTTAGCACCTGCTTCTTTTAAAAGACGAACTATTCGACGAGATGTTGTACCACGCACAATAGAATCATCGATCATGACAACACTTTTTCCCTTTACTACGCTAGTAACCGGACTTAATTTCATACGAACACCACGATCTCGCATAGCTTGTGTAGGTTGAATAAAGGTACGTCCAACATAACGATTTTTATATAAACCTGTTTCTAAAGGAATGCCGGAAGCTTCTGCATATCCAATGGCAGCACTTAAAGAAGAGTCTGGTACACCTATTACTATATCGGCATCTAATCCTGAATCTTTTTTAGCCAAAACAGCTCCTGTTTTCTTACGAAACGCATGTACATTGATTCCTTCCACAACGCTGTCTGGTCTTGCGAAGTAAATATACTCCATGGCACACATATGATGTGTAATATCTTGTGTATATTGATATTTTTTTACTAATCCTTTTTTAAACTCTACAACTTCTCCCGGCTTTAGATCACATGAGTCATAGATCCCCATAACTTCAAAAGCACAGGTTTCTGAACTGATCACATACCCACCTTTAAAAGGAGCATAGCTTAAAGGACGAAGCCCATGACGATCTCGCACGGCATAGATTGAATCTTCATCTAACACAAGAAAAGAAAAAGCACCTTCCAAACGTTTTGCGGTCTTGATCACTTTTTCCAACAATGTTCCTTTTTCTTTTTGTATCAAGTGCAACAGTACTTCACTATCACTGGTTCCCTGAAAAATAGCACCCTGATTTTCCAGTTCCAATCGTAATTCTTTCTCATTTACAATTTGTCCATTATGTGCCACTGCCAAAGAGCCAAGATGTCCTTTTGATACAATAGGCTGAATATTTTCATTTTCTTGTCCACCGGCAGTCGAATAACGCACATGTCCAATGGCCAAATCTCCCTTTAACTGATTCAGCTTATCTTTTTGAAAAACATCAACCGTCAAACCTTTGCCTTTTTGCACATGGATCTCTTTTCCATCACATACCGCCATACCGCTAGCTTCCTGTCCACGATGTTGAAGCGAATGCAAGCCATAGTATGTTATGCTGGAGGCATTTTCAATTCGATACGCACCAAATACACCACATTCCTCATGAAGTTCATCAAACATAACGTTCTCCTTTTTTTACTTGTCCATTATAGCATGTTCTTTACACATTCAATGACTTTTTCCTTGATTTCCCCCTTCTAAAATTTGGGTTTCTTATTATACTAAAAGTAAGGAGAGATGATTTATGCTTGAAAAATGTAAACATGGACTTTCTGTTTTTTTAGACGTTTTAGCATCCTGTCTAATGCCTTTAATTCCTATGTTAATCGCTGCTTCTATGTTTAAGACCTTGGCTGCCATTTTAGGACCAGATATGTTACATTGGATCAACGCTTCCGATTCACTGTATATCCTTTTTACCTTTGTAGGCGATGCCGGTTTTTACTTTTTTCCGATTATGATTGGCTATACAGCTGCCAAACGCTTTGACTGTAATGTGATACTGGGAATGTTTATTGGAGCTATCATGTTACATCCAACTTTTGTGCAACTTGCCGAAAATGGTGATGCTTTTGATGTTTATGGCATACCTTGTCATGTTCAAAATTATTCATCCACGATCATCCCTATTTTATTGTCTGTATTTGTATTTTCTTATATTGAGAAATTTTTTAATAAACACATACCACAATCATTATCTGCCATTTTTGCGCCTACACTATCCATTGCCATCATCCTTCCAATTGCCCTTTGCATATTAGGACCTATTGGTTCTATACTAGGTGAATACATCAGCAATGCTCTTATTTCATTAGGCAACATGGGTGGAATAGCTACTATTCTTTCTATGGCTTTGATTGCTGCTCTTTGGGAATATATCGTCATGGCTGGTATGCACTGGCTATTTATTACCACCATCTTCATGATCATTGCTCAAGATGGTTCTGAATCCGTAGTAGCTCCTTCCGTTTTGCTGGCTGCTTTTACTGTGGGGGGAATGTGTTTTGGCGCCATGCTTCGAATCAAAGATAAAGAACAACGTGCACTTGCCTTTTCCTATATCATTGCACAAATGATCGGCGGTGTCACTGAACCTGGCCTATATGGAATCGGCGTACGATACAAAAGGCCCTTCATTGGAATGATGGCTGGCGGTCTTGCGGCAGGACTATTTGCCAGTATCGTTGGACTTCATGTTTATAATTTTTTACCGGTAGCCAGCTTTTTAGGTCTGCTCAGTTTTATTGGCGGCAGTACGATGAACTTAGTATATGCCATTATCGGTGCCATCATAGCCTTTATTGTTTCTACGATCGTAACATATATTTTAGGTGTCGATGAATCCAAAAATTCAGATACCAAAAACAACTAAATCAAACACTTAAAAAGTCTATTGAAACTCCTAATGATCAATAGACTTTTTCTGTTTTATGACTGTGTTTCTTCTGAAATCTCTGCTCCGTTGATTTTCCATTCATCATCATCTTGAACCAAGTCAAAACGCATCTGATATTGCTTTTGTGCTGCACCAGTAAACAATGTTTCTATTTTATCAAACATATAACTACTAATGTCCTGCATCATAGCTTCCATCATCGCATCTTCACCTTGTTGCGTATAAATCTGCGCCAAACGATCCATATTTTCATTAGCATAGTTTTGTGTATATGTGTTTAATTCATTTTCCATAGTAGTAAAATCAATGTTTTCATAATCTTTTCCATCAACATCAACTAACACTGAAATCGTACCATCTTCCATTTTAGAGTCCTTGATTTTATATGATGTAATAGCGGCCTTTACGGCATTTGTCGCAAATTCATTAGCTTCCTGATCAAAGGTTTCTCCCATGTCCAAACTTTCTAATAAGCTTTCCATATAAGAATCCATATTATCAATACCTAAAGGATCAATATATGCATCAGTTGTATACTCTTCGGCTTTATCCAAATCTCCAGATTGAATGGAATCCAAGTACGAAGTCACTGCATCTTGTGCTGCCTGTATCTGTGTTTCATTATTATTTCCACAGCCAACCAAACCAATAGAAATCATCATAACCACAAGAAACGATACTAATCTTTTCATAAAATCCCTCTCCTTCATTTATCTAAATTATAACAAAATATAGACTTTTTGAAAGCGATTTCATAGCTTTTGAAAAGATTTCATCAAAAAAGAGACTGTTGTCTCTTAATAAATTATCTTCATCTTCCTTATACATTCAAGGATATAAGAAATATGAAATTGTTTTATGTGTTTCTTGTATTTCTTTATTGGTTATTGATAAATTGAATCAGTTTATTCACTTTCTTTTGACCTTGTTTATATAAGCCTTCTAAACATTCTTCATCCATTGTCAGAGTTTTCATCTTGCCGATTGTATCTGGTGCTAAAATACAAACCTGATTTTCTTGTTCCATCTTCCATAAAGTCTCTAAACTCTTGTTATAAAGATTGGCTCTTTGGCTTAAACTGATACCGGAATTGTAGTATGTCTTCTTTAAAATCTTTGAGGTCAACTGGTCTTTTTTAGGATTTCTGGTATAGTCCTGTGGTCTTGTCAATATCACAACGACTCTATCGCATCCTTTTTGTAAAGCTCTTTGAATAGGAATAGGATCTGATATACCTCCATCAAAATAAAAAGCATCCTTTATTGGATATGGCTTACATACGATTGGCATACAGCTGCTGGCTTTTAAGATGTCATAGTAATCTAGAGGCATATCCTTTTTTGAAAAATACACAGGTTTACCGGTCTTGGCATCGGTAGAAACGATTTCAAACTCTGTAGTATCTTTGGCAAATGTAGAATAATCCATAGGATCTTCGCCATCCGAGTTTGCCAATGTTCCATAGATATAATCCAAATTTAAATAATTCTTATTATGGATCCAATTGGAAATAGACATATATTCTTTTCGCTTTGCATATTTTGTATAGAACCGCTTGTTTCTTCCTTTTTGTCCAGCCAAAAAACTGGCCAAATTGGCACTTCCGGCAGATACACCGATCGCATAATCAAATGTAATTTGTTTTTCCAGGCAGGCATCCAATACACCCGTTCCAAAAATATCGCGCATACCGCCGCCTACATCAATAATTCCCCACTTCATATGATTTATTATAAACCAAATAAAAACAGATAGACATATTTATTTTCATGTCTATCTGCGTTCTTTTATTCGATCGTATCTAATATTTCCTTCATTTTCTTAGCCAATCCCTTAGTCTTTTCAATAGACAAAGAACATACGGCTACACGAATTCCTTTATTTACTTTTACTGTGTAAATATGATTTTTCATCAAAGCTTCATGATAAGCATCTCTTGTCGCATTATCCATCGCCAGTGTCACAAAGAATCCTTCTTTATAAGGATAGTGTTTCAATCCTACTTCATTCGCTTCTTTGACAAAAATATTACTGCGTTCTTGAAGTAGATCCACATATTGAAGACGCTCTGCATCATATTCTTTTAAATGATGATCCATTACATCTACAAATGCGGACATAGCCCCGTTATTGATGTTTGACCAAGTGGCTCTGGCATCTTTTTCAAAAACAATTTTTAGTTCTTGTACCACTTCTGGTTTTTGTGCCATGACGATCGCAGCGCCGCAACGAAGTCCATAACTTGTCATAGACTTACTTAAACTAAAGGCAACTACAACCGCTATATTCTCAGAAATATCATCAAATACCGAGAAATATTCTTTGGCCTGTTTTTGACCATAGGCAAAATCAATGTATGCGATATCATTTAATAAAACGATCTTATGCGTTTTAGAACATTCGTTTAAAAAGGAAATCACTTCTTTCCATTCTTCTTTGGAAAGTGAATATCCTGTAGGATTATGACAAGGATCATTTATCACGATAACCAGCTTATCCTGTTCTTTCATAACCTTTTGACAAGTTTCTTTAAAAGATGTCATATTAAAGTGATCCTCTTCAAACAAAGAATACGTCTGTACCAAAAGATTATTCATCTGTGCCATCAAATTATAGCTGCCCCATGCGATTTCCGGTAAAATCACAGTTTGTCCTGCATCCAGGCATTCTTGAAGTGTCATAGCTACAGCCCCTGTACCGCCTGGTGTCGCAATCACTTCATGCGGTAAATGACAATTTCCATTTAACACCCATTTATAAACGCGATCTTTAAAGTCATCATTTCCTGTAAAACTGGAAGCATAAGCTGCCAATACTTTATTGTCCAGATTCTTTAAAGATGAAAATACACTGTCTAAAGCTACCAAACTTCCTTGTTCGTTATATAAAGAACCAATTGTCGCATCCACTACATTTTCTTCGCCAATTTTTTCTTTATCTTCTTTTGCCTTTTTCACGATCGCAAATACAGTATCTACAATAGGCTGACGATTTACATTTTCTTTGACAAAGCTCATTCTATTTCCCTCCTAACGTATATGTTCCCAAAATCTTTAAGCTCTCACAGTTTTGTTCTATATCTTTTAAACATGCCTGGGCATTGTTTAAGTCTCCATCCATTTCAATAAAGAAGAAGTATTCAAACGGTTTTCCCTTGATAGGCCTGGATTGGATACTTTCCATATTGATATGATAACGAGCTATGATTTCAATGATTCTTGCCAGAGAACCACTTTGATGTTTTACGCTCAAGATAATACTGAAACGATCGCCTTTATTTAAAGGTTCTAAACCAATCACCAAAAAGCGAGTTGTGTTTTCAGTATGTGCTTCAATTTTTGAAGCCAACACTTTTAATCCATATAATTGTGCATTTTCTTTAGCTCCAATGGCCGCCTTGGTTTTATCTTGTTCACTGGCTACATATTGTGCAGCCATGGCCGTATTAGGATAACTCACTGTTTGTACACCCAGTTCTTTTAAGAAATCCTTTGCCTGCCATAAAGCCTGATCTTTAGAATAGACCCATTCAATATCTTTTAATGTCGCATCCATCGTTCCTAAAAGACACTGTTCCACCTTTAGATCATAGATTCCTTGGATGTATACCGGATATTCTAATAAAGCATCTAAAACTTCACCTACAGACCCGGAATTTGTATTTTCAAATGGAAGAATACCATACTGTGCTTTTTTCTCAACCACACTTTTAAATACTTCATCAAAATTCTTTAAGTTCAATTTCCGATTTTCCGGATACAATCGCTGTGCCATGATTTGTGAAAAAGCACCTTGTACACCCGCATATGCGATAACATCTTCACTTAATAATGTCTTTTGATAATCTTTTGAATTATCCATCACATATCGTAAAAAATCTTTATAGAAAGGCTTATAATCCGAATTTTGAATATACTTCAGATTTCTTTCAATGACTTCTTGTTCTCTGGATGCATCAAAGACCGGAAGTGCATTTTCTTTTTTATAAGCCAGCACTTCTTGTACGGCATCCATTCGTTTTTCATATAAAGAAGCCATTTCCTGATCAATTTGATTGATCCTGTTTCTTGCGTTTTCTAACTTATTCATAGTGATATTTTAGCACAAAACCATTCGATTGCGTTATTTCCTTTCAATCGATTGTATCAGATTGACTTCTTCTTGTTCTGTGTATGTGATATTTACTACATCCTGCGGTTTTAAAAAAGCAGCTACATCTTCATTTTCATCTGTAATTGTAAATTTATAACGATTGTTTTCTGTATCTGTCAAAAAACATTTTGTCGTATCTTCAACAGATAAGATCTGTACGGTTTCGATCGTTATGTCTTTTGTTTTTACATCGTCTTTGGAAATGGATGCGTTGCCTTCTATAGCTAAAAATTTCTTTTTTAAGTTTTCAAATCCTTCATCCGATGCGATCGTCGCAACTTTCTGGTAGTCACTGGCATCCACCATCGCATACATTTTGATCAAACCGCTATCATCCTTTAAAGCCATCATATATACAGGAGAGCCATTGACATTGACCAACAATGGAAATGTGGATGTGTAGCCATAATTTTTAACTTCTCCTTCAGCCGAGGCCATAGCACTTGTCTCATTGGCACCCGGTGACGAAATCTTCATCGCATGATGTGTTCTTAAATTTACCAGTACAAAACCTAAATTACTGGAATCTTTATTGGCTGATGTAATGCCTGAATAAATATAAATATCTCCATCCTGTGCCAAATAGTTATAACCTTCACTTGTATAAGTTACATTTTTTTGACCAATGATGGAATTGATAAAGCCATCTTGCAGGGATCCATTCTGATTCACCTGCTCTGTGACAAGACTTTCCGGATAAATACGATCTACCCAGCTTGGTGCATCTAAAACATCATCATATTTAGTGGAATCTCCTGTAATAGGATCAAATAAAACCACCCCGGAAACTGTCTTTCTTGTCTCAAAAGCGGCATAATCATACGTTGTGCAAATATACCATGGATGACCCTCTTCATCGATTTCAAAAGATGGTTCGCCAAAAATCGTGGTCGGATACTGCATCTGTAATTTACGATACAAATCATGGTTAAAATAACCAGAAGGTACATATTTCATACCATCCAAGCCTAGATCCTCTAATTTCACAAGTTCTGCCTCACCTGTGACAGAATTGACCAGGATGTAAGCTGGAATTCCTTCGCTTTGATTTCCTAAATATTTAAAAAAGCCGGCATACTCAAGTGGAGTGACTCGATATACACTATCTTTATAAGAAATCTGTGTATATTCTTCACTCACCTCAAACTGCGAGACAAGTTCTGGCATTTCACCCATAACACGATCTCCTAAAACAATCGTAGAATCTCTGTCGATGATAGGCGTTTTTGTGAAATCCACTTCTTTTACTTTATCAAAATCAACATTTTCAATTTGAATGCGATCCGCAAAATAAGAAGCCATAAATACCGGACTACATACAATTAAAGAACCAAATACCCAAATCACTGAAACTGCCAAAATAATTTCTAAAGCCCTTATTTTAAAAGAAGTTTTTTTATAAGAAACTTGTGACTTCTTAAAGAATAAAGACACTATGGTAATCAGTACAATCACATAAATAATATAGGCAAAAATGTAAATAGTCTTATAGTTGATCACTGGATGAAATGCATAATATCCAACAGCTCCAAGTATAAGCCACAACAATAACAGGATGATCTTTTGTTTTGTCGTTAGATCTTTTGTGAGTGAAGGTCCTTCATATTTCCAGTTAAAACTTGTCTTAAAATGTTTATTTTTCATAACAATCTCCTAAATCACACTATTAATATAAAGCTTTACAAGTACTGAACCAAATCGTTTTTGATCGTTTGTACTTGAATGATTGCCTTTTGTACTTGCGCTTTGGCATCCATTATTTTATTTTGTACCAGCCAATCCGCGATGAGTCCATCAAAAAAGTAATCGGCAAATATCAAAAAATCGCTAATATCCAAATTTAAATGCAGTTGTTGATTTACATCTTCTAATTCCCTGCGAAAATTTTGCAGTGCTCTTTTAGATGCTTCCATTTCATATTGTGCATCTTTGATCTTTGAATGTTTAAAAAAGGTCGAAAGAGCACCACCGCCAAGCATATCAAACCATCCCCAGTTTTTGGCACTCTGAAGATAATCGTCTGCTCTTTGTAGGCAAGTCAATGCCTGATCAGCCGCTTGAAGCGCTTCCTGAATTTCTTGTTTGAATGATTTTTCCATATGTATCACCTATGTCTCATTGTATCATATAAAAACAAAACAGTATTATTAAAAAACCTTGCCAAAAAAAGGTAAGGTTTTATATATATTACTGAATTGGCCAACTGGCATCGCCTGTTAAAGTTTCATCAGCTCTGCGACCAGACATATAAGCAATTGTGCCGGCTACCCCGATCATACTGGCATTATCTGTACAACAATACATCGGTGGTACGGTAAACGTAATATCTGGATATTCTGTTTTTAGTTCCTCAATTTTTTCACGAAGTCTGGAATTGGCACTAACGCCACCACCTACGACAAAATGACGGATTTCAGGATGATCATCCAAAGCGGCATGAATCCTGGAAAATATTTCATCTAATGCACATTCTTGAAAAGAACATGCCAAATCATTTAAATCGTATGCCTTGTTCTGTCTTTCCATACGCTTGGTAAATTGAAGAACACTGCTTTTTAAACCAGAAAAACTAAAGTCATAACGTCCTTGTGTTTTTGGCTTAGCCAACGCATAAACAGGCTTTCCCTCTTTTGCCATTTTATCAATTTTGGGACCACCCGGATATCCTAGTCCAAGCACTCTGGCAACCTTATCATAGGCTTCTCCAATCGCATCATCTTGTGTTTCTCCTAAAATTTCAAAGCTTGTTTCATCTTTCATATAAACTAATTCAGTATTACCACCAGATACTACTAAAGCCAGTAAAGGATATTTCATATCCACTACTAATTCATTGGCATAAATATGCGCCGCCAAATGGTGTACAGGTATCAACGGCTTATGATAGGCGAATGCTAATGTTTTAGCCGCCTGCACCCCAACATGAAGACAACCGATCAATCCTGGTCCTTTTGTGACAGCTATCGCATCTACATCATCCATCGTACATCCTGCCTCTTTTAAAGCGGCATCAATACAATATGAAATATTTTCAATATGAATTCGGCTGGCAACTTCTGGAACAACACCACCAAATTCTTTATGTACATCGATCTGACTTGCGACTATGGATGAAAGTACTTCTTTTTTATCTTTGACAAGGGCAACTGCCGTTTCATCGCAACTGCTCTCTATTCCTAAAACGATCATAGAAACTCCTCTCTATAGAGCCATAGACATCACTATGGCATTTTCTCCATCCGAATAATAATTTTTTGATACATTCACTTGAATCAACCCTATATTTTCGTACATTTTTAAGGCTGCCTGATTGGATTCACGTACTTCTAAGGATAAAAATTCACTATTTGCCTTTCTTGCTTGTTCACATAAAGCTTTCATAAGATAGGTTCCATATCCTTTATGACGACAAGCTGGATCAATTCCAATACGAGCTAACTGGGCAATCTCAAACGTGATCCATAAAAAGGCATATCCTAAAATTTGATCTCCATCTTTTAAAAGATACCCTGTACTAAATGGGTTTTCATGAAGCTCATACAAACATTGTTCTTGATTCCAAGGTTGTAGAAAACATTGTTTTTCCAACTTCACAACATCTTCTATATCTGAATCTTTCATTTCTTCTACATTCATACTTTATAAGCATCGCTTTCTTTTAAATAATCGGGTACTAAAGCATGAATATTTTCAACTTTCTTGTAATAAGGTTCTAGATCCATAAAGTTTTTTAAGAAATCTACTTTTTGTGCCGATCGTCCTATCAAATCTGCATCGCCTAACAAAATACCAGGATGCTTCTTTACAAATTCTTCTACTTTATCTAATGTCAAGATTTGTGTATCTCCTTGAATCTGTCCATTTTCTACATGTGCAACATAAGCTCTTTGGCTGCGGGCATCCAAAATCACATTGGCTTGTTTTTCAATACCTGCATACAACTGCATCGTAGAAATCGTATACAGTTCTTTATGCATTTGTGAACAAAGTACTTTGGCAATCGTCATCGCAATACGAATTCCGGTATAAGATCCCGGTCCTTTTGTGATAATGACACGATCTATATCCTTATAATCTAAATTGGTTTCTTTCAAAAGACGATTTAGCTCTACAAAAATGGTTTCACTTTGTTTCTTAAAAGCCTCTAAACTAATGCCTGCCAACAATTCTTTATCTTTATAGATTCCCAAAACCAATTGTTTATAAGCGCTGTCCATACATAAACTAATCATGATATTCCTCCAGAATCGTATTTGACACTTTTCCCTGTGCTTCCATTGTGATGATTCTGTTTTCATCCATTCCTTCTTCAAAAGAAAGAGATAATCGATCTTCTGGAAGCTGATCTTCTATATATTGGGACCATTCTATTACCGTGATCCCTTCATCAAAACAATCTTCAAAGCCAAGATCTTGACTGGCCCCTTCCAAACGGTATGCATCAATATGATGCAGTGGTTGTCCATTGCCTTGTACATACGATTTTAAAATGGTAAAAGTTGGCGAATTTATCGTACTGGTAACACCCAATGCTTTACCAAAAGCTTTGGTCCACGTTGTTTTTCCAGCCCCTAAATCACCATCTAAAGTGATCACCACATGTTTATTTTGACAAAGCTTTGCGATCTTTTGCGCAAAGTCTTGTGTTTCCTGCAATGAATGAATTTCTATTTTCATTTTTTTGTTCCTTTCTGTTGTCTGATTTTATGATAATTGGCCTTGATAGCTTTGATCTGAGCCAATCGTTTTTGTACTTTCAGTTCAGAGCCTTGATTGCTGGGATGATAATATTCCTTACCAATCAAAGAATCTGGAAGACAGGTCATATCTGTCATATGAAATGCATAATCATGGCTATATTCATAGCCTTGACTATATCCTAAATCTTTCATTAAACGAGTCGGTGCATTTCGTATATGCAATGGAACTGGTTGATCCAATGTTTTTATCGCATCCACTTTCACTGTGTTATAAGCTACTTCCAACGCATTGGATTTCGGTGCTAAAGCAAGATATACAACCGCATGTGCTAAATGCACATTGCATTCAGGCATACCCAGAAAATGAGCGGCATGATAAGCAGCCACCGTAATCTCCAGGGCTCTGGAATCAGCCATGCCTATATCTTCACTTGCCATGCGCACTAGTCTTCTTGCGACATATAAAGGATCTTCTCCTGCTTCTAACATACGAGCCAGCCAATATAAAGCGGCATCCACATCACTGTTTCGTACACTTTTATGCAAGGCAGAAATCACATTGTAGTGTTCTTCTCCATGTTTGTCATACAACAATGTTTTTCGTTGAAGACACTGTTGAAGAATTTCTTTAGATACATGTATTCCTTCTATATCGCTGGGAGAATTATTGACTACCATTTCCAATGTATTCAAACAAATTCTGGCATCTCCTGATGCGAATGAGGCAATCGCTTCAATGGCTTCATCATCAATATCAACATCTAAATTTGCCAACCCTTTAGAAGAGTGCAAAGCTCGATGGATCAGATCGATCAAATCTTCTTTTTCCAGTGAATTTAACACAAAGACCTTACAACGCGACAATAAGGCGCTATTCACTTCAAAGCTAGGATTTTCTGTAGTTGCTCCTATTAAAATAATGCTTCCTTTTTCCACATAAGGCAAAAAAGCATCTTGTTGTGCTTTGTTGAAGCGATGAATTTCATCCACGAACAATATTGTATTTTGTCCTAGATTTTTACGTAAATCGGCTTGTTTCATCACTTCTTTAATTTCTTTGATTCCTGAAGTGACCGCACTAAAATCTACAAAATAACTCTTTGTCTGATGCGCAATGATCCTTGCCAATGTCGTCTTTCCAACACCGGGAGGACCCCAAAAGATCATTGAGGTCACCTTATCATTTTCAATCATCCGCCATAAAAGATTGCCTTTTGCCACCAGTTGTTTTTGACCTACATATTCTTCTAAAGTTTCTGGTCGCATCCGATCAGCTAAAGGACGTATATCTTCTGCTTGTAATAAACCTTCTTGTTCCATAGTGTTTTTATTATAGCACAGCCATGTAAAAAGTAAGGATTTACGATATAAAAAGTTCGTATTCCATTATCCATCTTTTACTGATTTTACTATTTTTTTCAAACACAGAAAAAGTGAACCCGTAGGCTCACTTGCTTGGATCTAAAATTGTATTTAAATCTTTTTCTACCGTTGTGATTGGTGAAATATGATAATTTTCTACAAGGTAATTTAAAACATTAGGGGATATAAAAGCCGGTAAAGTCGGTCCTAATTTAATGTTTTTTATACCCAAATATAAAAGTGTTAAAAGAATGCAAACTGCCTTTTGTTCATACCACGATAAAATAATTGAAAGCGGTAATTCATTGACATTGCATCCAAAAGCTTTTGCCAAAGATAATGCCACCTGGACAGCACTGTAAGAATCATTACATTGTCCCATATCCATAAGTCTTGGAAGTCCTGCCACTGTTCCTAAATCTAAATCATTAAAACGATATTTCCCACAAGCCAAAGTTAAAATCACACTATCTTTTGGTGCCTGTTCTACCATTTTTGTATAATAATTTCTTCCTGGTTTAGCTCCATCACAACCACCTATCAAAAAGAATCTTGAAATTTTTCCATCCTTTACAGCCTGAATGATTTGATCAGCCACCTTTGATACCGTTCCATGGCCAAATCCAGTTGTAACACTCGTACCACCATTTATACCGGTAAACTGTGTATCTTGTGGATAACCACCTAACTCTAACGCTTTTTCAATAACTGGTGTAAAATCCTTATCCTCGCCTATATGCACCAGTTCCGGGAAAGAAACAAGTTCTGTAGTAAAGATACGATCTTTATAATTTGAAAGCGGCGGCATTAGGCAATTCGTAGTAAACAATACTGGAGCAGGAATATCTTTAAATTCCTTTTGTTGGTTTTGCCAGGCGGTTCCAAAATTTCCTTTTAAATGCGGATATTTTTTAAGCTCAGGATAAGCATGAGCAGGTAACATTTCTCCATGAGTATAAATATTAATACCTTTATCTTTTGTCTGCTCAAGCAGTTGTTTAAGATCATAGAGATCATGTCCCGATACGACAATAAACGGTCCTTTTTCAATCATTAAAGGTACTACAGTAGGCTCCGGTATGCCATAGCTCTCTGTATTGGCTTTATCTAATAATGCCATACACGTATAATTGTGTTCTCCAACTTTCATCACATAGGGAAGTAAAGATTCCATATCATTACACTCTTTGATAGCCCGAAGTCCTTCTATAAAATATAGATCTACATCAGAGTCCATATAACCTAGTACACGGGCATGATACGCATAAGCAGCCATTCCTCTAAGTCCAAATAAAATCAATGATTTTAAAGAACGAATATCTTCATTATCTTTCCAAATTTGATCCATATCGTAATCTTCTAAAACCTTGGATAGTGCTTTTTGTTCTTGTGCATGTACCTGATCGATGAGATTTTGTATAGTATCTTCATTAAAATTTACATTCGTTACCGTTGTAAATAAACCATCGATAAATATTTTTTTAATTTCTTCTTCTATATCATTTTTATCTTTTAACGCATCCGCAAAACTAATCAAAGCTCCAGTTAATTGATCTTGCAGTTTTGCGACTGCAGCCGACTTTCCACAAACACCAGCCTTAGCCATACATCCTGTACATCCGGCCGTTTGTTCACATTGAAAACAAAACATTTGACTTTCCATCTTGATCCTCTTTTCTAAAATACAACTACTAACAACATTTTAAAATTCTCTTTGGCTAACACCGCATGCGGATGTCCAGCTGGCATAATGATAGACTCGCCTTCCTTAATTTCATGATCGTTATCATCAATTGTGATTTGAGCTACACCATCTAAACAAATCGCTAAAGCATCTCCTTTTGATTCATGCATACTAATTTCTTCGCCTTTTGAAAAGGAAAATAAAGTTATGCTCAGCATACTGTTTTGTACCAAAGTTTTTGAAACAATTTGTCCTTGTTGATAAATCAGTTCGTCTTTTAAACACAAAACTTGTGATTTCTCAATATTTTTTAAAAGATGTTCCATAGGCATCCTCCTTGTCTGTGCAAAATTAAAATACTACAATGAACGCAAAGGATATGTTGTTTAAACAACAAAACAATAAAAAACTATGAATTCATCTTTTTTATCAAAAACTCTTTTGTTTCAAGGTATACAAGAACACGAAATTAAACCTATGTTACGATGCTTAGGTGCTTTTGAAAAAGAATATAAAAAAAACCAAACCATCTATCATGCCGGTGAATCTGTTAGAGATTTAGGTTTGGTTCTTTATGGTGGAGTCAATATCATCGTTAACGATTATTGGGGAAATCGTACAATTTTTGATTATATATCACCAGGACAAATTTTTGCGGAAACGTATACTGCAATTCCCGGTGAGGAATTATTGGTCGATGTAGTCGCATCTAAAGATAGTAAAATTCTATTTTCTCAGTTAAAATTTCTATACCCCTTGAAAACACTGGTGTTTCCAGCGTTTTCGCCACCTCGGTTTGGCCCTTTTCCCTCATTTTTTCCCTTGCGAGAAGAAATGAGGGAAACTTTTTTCAGGCCGTCCCTACAACCTTATCCAGTAGCCTTGCGGAAGTTCGCTTGGCCTCTCTGGTGGCGTGGGCGTAAATGTTCATCGTGGTACTTACATCAGAATGTCCCAGCAGCTCCTGCACATCCTTGGGTGCTGCCCCGTGAGAGAGAAGGTTGGTCGTATATGTATGCCTCAACAGATGGAAGTGAAAATCATCCATATCCCCGATCTTCTTTCGGGAGTATCGGCACACACTGCTGACCGTTGCAGGGGCTTCATAAGCTCCATCGGACCGCAGGCAGACGAAGGAAACCTGGGTGTAACCTTCTGGTGGTGTCTCTGTCCGGGGCAAGGAATAGACCTCATAGTAGGTGCGGTTCTTTTCCTTGACGATGCGGTAGTAGTTTTGTGAGTACAGCGGTCCATATTTGATGCTGTTCAGCATTTGCTCCTTTTTGGCTTCCCGCAGGATAGCCGCCAGGGTGTCGCAGAAATCCACAGTACGGATTTTCTTACGCTTTGTGGGGCCGATCTGTGTTTTCTTCCTTACGGAGTCATACCGCATACTCCGGCGAATGGTGAGGCATTGTTCCTTCAGGTCGATGTCCTGCCAGGTCAGCCCGCACACCTCACCGATACGAAGCCCGGCGAAATAGGCGATCTGAATAGGCAGTAACGCGGGATTGTGTTTTTTCTTCAGAAGCTCGTTCAGTGCCAAATACTGCTCATGGGAGATTGTCGGCGTTTCAGCAGGAAGGTCGCCTGTACCATCTTCAGTGAACAGCTCATATTCATCACCTTTAATCCGCTTCACCACATACTGCATCGGATTGAAAGTAATCAGCCGCTTGGGAAAAACCGCAAATCTGAAAGAGTTTTGAAGCACCGCTGAATACTGGCCCAGCGATCCTTTACTCAATGCCTCAACAGTTTTCCCATCAGGGTCTGTCCCACCGAAGCTCAACAAATCCATATAGCTTTGCAGATGGTCGGAAGTTACCGTCTTGAGCTTGCGTTTTCCAATGGGATGCTTCTTGATGCGGGAAACAGTGTTGATGTAGGCTGTCACCGTTCCATCACTCAATGAACCGGGTTTCAGTTCTTCCTCCACCCACATATCCAGCATATCTCCCAAAGTGATGTTCTTGGCCTGCGCCAGAAACATCTTGGTTTCATAGTCCTCCATCGCCTTGCGGAGCAGTGACTCGGTTTCACTCTTGCTTTCCGTTCCCGGAAATTCCTTCTGAACGCGGTTGCCGCTGGCATCCTCTACATAAAAGCGATAGTACCACTTCTTTCCTTTCTTTCTTACAGATCCTTTTGCCATAGCAAACTCCTTTCTATGCTGGCAAACGGAACCGTAGTGATGTGTCACCCTGATTATAGCAAAGGGTGGCCAATCTATCAAACATACCGCTTGCTAAATATCAAAAGTTTCTATGTTCAATCCACTGCAAGGACCTGATTGCGGTCCAGAAGGTCGCGGCCCTCGTTGATCTGCATGAAACAGCAAATCACATCCACACGGACTATGGACTTACGCCCAATCCGCAGGACCGGGATTTTTCCCCAATCCACAAGGCGGCGGAGGGTGTTGCGTCCAATGCCGGTATAGTCGGCAGCTTCTTCAATCGTCATGCCGATCTTACCAAAGCCCGCAGGCTGAACAGCGGAGTATCTTTCTGTATGAGTACGCCCGGAAGTCCCGGACGGAATATTCGCATAACAAACAGGCGAATTTGAAGTCATAATTGTTCGCCTCCTTCGAGAACAAAAAAAGCAGCCGCGCCGATCTGGTTGGAGCCGTTGTAACATACGGCGTACTTCGGCGCGGCTGCCTTGACTTTTCAGTAACTTCAAGCCCGCTGTATTTGCCACGCATCCCCAGCGGTGGGGATATTGCAGGCCGCCCCTGGCAGGGCTGTCATAACTCCGCAGCATCGTTCAAATCGTGTGCCGCAGGGTTCCCCCTCAAGTCTGTGGGAGGTCGTGAGAAAGTATCTTTAACCCCCGCGCTGTCATCGCGCCCGGAGTGCCTGTCCGGGTCTAAGGTATGCGTTGATCGCTCGGATAGCTTGTCCCATCACCTCCTTGAAGCTATCGTCCTGGCGGCGCACCTTATGTCGCTCATCACGCGGGTTTCGTACCTGCAATACCGTATATTCAGTTGTCATGGTTCTGTGAAGGGTGAGGAAAATGTGTCCTTCACCTATCACATTTTTTAAGGCCGTTTGTTAGCTATTTTTGAGGCCCGCCGCAAACTTTTTTGAAATTTTTTTGATTGCCCTGGCAAGTGAGAGGGAGACGCTGGCTTTCGTCACTCCTTCAAGTCTGGCAATCTCGGTGACAGACTTCCTTTCAGCATAGTACAGCCAGATCCGGCGATACTGCTTTGCGTTCAGAATGGCTTTCAATGCAGCCAGCCGTTTCTCGCGCAAAGCCTTTTCCTCTGCCTGGACATCCGCCTTCAGAAGCTCGGAGAAAAATTCATCCTCGGCAGACTGAACCGCTCCGACTACATCCAGGTAATCATCCAGAGCCACCCGATTATCGTTGAAGCTCCGGCCTTCCTTTTCTGTCTGGTGGTAGTCTGCATCAGACCAGGCTTTCCATTTCAGAAATTCTTCCTCGCTGGAAAAGTCTGCCCGGGTGAGCCGGATGCGGCCGCTAACGCTTATGTATATAATGCTGTCCTGATCGTATTTGTTCAGGGCGTATTCGCTTTTCTTATCAAACATACTTGTCCTCCATTTCAATTCAAGGGTTGACGGGTGAATTGAAATGGGGGCGGTGGAGATCGGCACCCTACAGAGAACCGCAGGATATGACAAAAAACGCCTGACTGGATATAATCCAGCCAGACGCTATCTGGTGTATTTTGATATTGCCTTACATCGTATAGTTCATCTTCTTGGGTATATGTCCCCGCTGCCGGGGACAGGCTTTTTTTGGCAGGTAAATTTCTGCCGGATTATGTCGAAGCTGTTCTCGCTTCACGGCGGCTCCCTCCTAAAGCCGCCGCTACATTCAGCACAGGGTCGTCATCCTCATAAGGGCATGGAGAACGGCGGCCTTGAAATGTATTTCAAAACCGCCGCTGGGTGAAAATGTAAATTGCGCGCACAAAGCCATCTGCCCCGCAACGGTTTTTTTCTTTCCCCGTCGGGCGGGGCAGGATAGCTTCAATATACTGTTTCAGATTTCTACTTTTGCTTTTGCAACAAGATATTTTTTCTCAATGGTTGTAAGATATTGTTGACGATAAGCCATTACAACCGCTTCATCCGCAGTTACAAAATAACCTCGCCGCATTTTTTCAATCACGCCATAATGTTGTAGTTCTCGAAATGCTTTCCTAACAGTTTCCGGGCTACTTCCAGCTTCTTTTGCCAGCTCGGTGTAAGAAGGCATTTTATCTCCTGTTCTATATTTGCCGTGTAAAATACGAAAGAAAATCTCATTTGCAAGGCGTTGATACAATTTTTCGCTAACATCAATATCCCAGCTCATACAATACCGTTCCTTTCAACAATCTCTATCTTATTTTGGGCCGAAGAATTACCTTTTTGAACAGGAACATTGTTGCTCCAAAATAGGTCAGGTAAATAGCACAGAATAACAGAATTGTCACCATGCCATAGAACAACACAAGTCCTTCCTGCAAAAACGATTTCCCGAAAAGGAGCTGTGTTCCTGCAATCAGGAAAACGGTAAGTATGATGGGAAATAGCAAGGGGATAAAAAACACAGTGGAAAGTTCCTTGCGTATCAAGGCAACCTGTTTCTGACTTGATACGCCCAGCCGATCAATCACCGCATAATTTTTCCGGTTTTTGTCTATAGAAGAAAGCTGTTCAAAAGCCAGAACCGAGCAGGAAAGAATGATAAAAATAATACTCAAATACAGCCCGCAGAAGGAGAGAGTTGTAAATCCGGTCAGTGAATTGGCAACACCCCACGCTTTTACTGTTATCCCCATTGTCATTTTCTCCGGTAGTTCCTGTCCGGGTTGGATGTCTGGCAACCATTCTCCACTATTCAAAAACTGTCTTAGTTCGCTTCTAAGTTCCGGGTATCCACCATCCGCCAGTTTCATCACAAGGCGAATTTTCTCCCCGGATAGCTGTGAAGCCACTTTATCCGGCAGGACAAGCACATATCCATTTGTTCCTGCCATTTGATACTGCTCCATTGGCTCAGTCAGGATCGGCGTTTCCGCTGCGGTCAAGGTCTGACCATTCAATGTAATTTCAGACTGCTGTTCCAATCTCTGCTGGATGTCATCCACATAATTCCATGTATCACAGTGAACTAAAAATTCGTTATTACTTATGGAAACAGATGAAAGCCCTAAAATCTCTCGCAGGCGATTATAGTCAGACAAAGACAAGGCTTCGATGGATTTACCGGGAACTGTATATAAGTAATAGGTTGCACTGTCCTCCACCTTGCAGCGTTCCTCCACAAAGGAGAGGACAGAATTCATGCTATCCTTGGTCAAGGGTGCGTCAATGGCTACACCGGCGTCATAGGGATAATACGCCTCCATATTGGCCTTATAGCCTGCGCCCATTGTCAGTCCTATAAACATCGTTGTAAGAGAAATCGTCAACAAGATTGCCACAACAGCCATTGTACGCCCGGAAGATTGAATACGCCTGCCAATCTGCCCCAAGAAAAACAGATTTTCCTCTCGATATTTTCGCTGGGGGTTTCGTTTGGCAAGCAGGTACAGCAAAACTGGGATCTTTCGGTGTAGCTCATAAACAGCCACAAGAATTAGCAGACAGGCTCCGCCACAATACAACAATGCTTCATTAGTCTGGATGTGAAGTCCTTTTTCCAGCAGAATTACACCTGCAACCATAACAGCAATCGAGAGTAAGCCAGTTAGAACACTCCGAAGCAAAGAATGAAAACCGATTTCCTCGTTTTTTTGGTTATCGTAAAGCAGATCAATCACTTTTTGCCGCCGGATAACCTTTGCTGCGCGAAACATTCCAAATCCATACATCAGAATGAAGAAGAAAAGTGTCATTCCCCATGCGCGGAAAGAAAACAAAACCCGATAAGTGTGCGGAACCTCGAAAATATTCTGGATAACCTGATTTAGCAATCCGGATAAGCCGGTTCCGATCAAAGCTCCCAGCAAAAAAGCTACCCCGCCAATTATGCCATTTTCCACCAAAAATAGATTGCGGACGGTTTTCACTTCCATGCCCATCAGCTCATAGGCAGCAAATTCCTTTTTGCGTTGGCCCAACATGAAGCGAACAGCATATCCAATGACAAACGAGGACATAAAGGCAATTAGTGCCGACAGTATCAAAATGCCAGTGGTAAGCATTGACATATTTTCTGTCATGGCAAGAATGTCCGGGGAAAGTCCCAGTGCCAAGAAAGAATACATCAATGCCGCAGTCAGCGTAAGCGTCACAAAGTAGATGATATAATCCCGAAGGCTCCTGCGAATATTCCGAAATGCAAGTTTAGCATACATCACTCACGCCCCCTCCCGTCATGGTGAGGACATCCAGAATTTTTTCAAAGAAAGTCCTGCGGGAATTGCTGCCTTTGAAAATCTCCGTAAAAATAGTACCGTCACGCAAAAAAAGAATACGGTTTGCGTAACTTGCGGAAAAAGCATCGTGTGTTACCATTAAAATTGTCGCTCCAAGCGTTTCATTGATACTCTGGATAGCGGAAAGTAGCATTTGGGATGAATGGCTGTCCAGAGCGCCCGTAGGTTCATCTGCCAAAATCAGTTTGGGTTGATTGATGATTGCCCTGGCGCAAGCACATCGTTGCTTCTGACCGCCAGACACCTGATAGGGATATTTGTCAAGAATATCCGTGATGTTCAGCTTTCCGGCTATTTCTCGTACCCTACCATCAATCTCACCTGCGGGAACTCTATTGATTGTCAATGCCAAAGCAATATTCTCGCTAATGGTCAGAGTGTCCAGCAGGTTAAAGTCCTGAAACACAAATCCAAGGTTCTCCCGGCGAAACCGGGCAATCTGCTTTTCATTGATTTCCGTCACATCGGTTCCATTCAGATAGATATGCCCTGCGCTGACCGTATCAATAGTGGAAATGCAGTTGAGCAGAGTGGTCTTGCCGGAACCGGATGCCCCCATAATCCCCACAAATTCCCCTTCCTGAACAGAAAAGCTAATATCCTGAATTGCTTTTGTGGTTGGCTATGCTGTTGCTCTCTCCGTCCAAAGCGTCCTCTTGGGAAAGCCTCGCATACAAAGCAGTGATGCTGTCGGGATAATTTTTCGTTGTTGTCATTGTTCATTCCTCCTGTAATGAACGCCCGACAAACAGGTTGCTATCGCTATTATAACGCTCCGTCATTTCCTTGTCAGTAGGCGTTTTCACGGTTTCCGATTTTATAAGCCGTTTCATTTTGTCATAGAGCAGTTCGGAGCCGCCGCAGGAAGTTTCAATTTCAAAGACCGTCCCGCCGATTTTGTAGCAGACGGTTTCATGCAAGGGATTACCCTTTTTCGGCAGTAAATCATTGTGTTCCGTTTTTCGTTTCCTCTCCATTCCTTTCCCGTCCTTTCCTTGTTTTGAGTAGGGAGCAAGCACAGCAAATGAGTACCCATTTGCCTTTTTGGCTTGTTGGGAGTTTCCCAAACCCTTTTACTTTCCCTCGCTCAATATCCCGTCTGAAAGGCGGCTTTTGTTGCACTCTGTCCCTCACTACATAAAAATGAAAATCCGGAAAATGATATTGACTTACCATGCAATTTGTGATATTCTAAATAAAAAAAGGAGTAAAAATAAGCGTTTATTTTTTTTGTGGAGGTCAATATGATATTTCGAGAAATGAGGCGTAGAAAACAGGAACTATCAAGGCAAAAGGTTGCGGATATTCTGCATAAGGGGACTTCTGGTGTGCTTGCCCTTTTGGGCGACAACGATTATCCCTACGCCGTTCCAATCAGTTATGTGTATGACGACGGGAAAATCTATTTTCACAGCGCAAAAAACGGTCATAAAATAGACGCTATTCAAAGAACTGCAAAAGCGTCGTTTTGTGTGATTGATAAAGATTTAGTTGTGCCGGAGGAGTACACGACTTATTTCAGAAGTGTAATTGCTTTTGGGAAAATACGGGTAATCGAAGATGATCGCGAAAAAAGAGCAGCGATAGAAAAACTGGCAATCAAATATGCGCCGGAAGATACTGCCGCAAACCGTGATGATGCCATAAGCCGCGAGTGGAAACCTCTTTGTATGTTGGAAATGAAAATCGACCACATAACAGGAAAAGAGGCGATAGAACTTGTAAAAGAAAAGGAAAAATTAAATAGACTGTAAATAAAATCAGCCCGCCGG